>JAEZVB010000020.1 GCA_023443285.1 Bacillota bacterium | reverse complement strand
GAACAAACCGCCCGCTTAGCGGGCGGTTTGTTCACCTCCCCTACTCCACTGCCGACAAATCGAAGTAGAAGTTGTCAAGAATATTAAATTTATAATTGGCAATATTAACTAAATCAGCTTCCCGAGGAGTTGTCATCATGAGGTCAGTTTACCCACAATCCCCAAAGCAGCGGCGGCCAAAAGCCGTAGCATCTTCCATAAGCACTAATTTTCTGCATTTGCGAAACCCGTACGTAATTGCCTGGTGGTCAGCCGCCTTTCCTGGCTTTGGTCATGTAAGCCTTGGCAATTACGTGATAGGCTTTTTGCTGTTTACCTGGGAAATGCTGGTCAACACCCAGGCAAGCCTTAATATTGGCATAGCCTACAGTTTTACCGGCCGCTACGAAATGGCAAAAGAAATTGTGAATAATCGCTGGTTGCTGTCCTATACCCCTGTTTGGGTTTTTGCCATATGGTCAAGTTACCAATTATCGGTTGATCTGAACAAGCTCTCTATTTTGGCTGACCGCAATCATTCCCCGATTGGCGCAGCCTATATGTCTTCCTTTGAAATCAACATCTTGGATAAACGCAGCCCCTGGGTCGCTATAATGTGGACTACATTAACACCGGGTCTAGGCCATCTCTACACTCACCGGATACCAACCGGTTTTTTCCTGTTAATCTGGTGGATAGCCATGGCCTATTATTCCCACCTGCTGCAGGCGGTTCAGTACACCGCTCTGGGGTTATTCGACCAAGCCACGGCCATACTGGACATTGAGTGGATTCTTTATATGCCGTCGTTGATGGGGTTTGCCATCTACGACGTTTACGTCAATGCCATTGAGTATAACCGGCTATTTGACCACGAACAAGCCGAATATCTGACTAGGGAGTATCAAGCACCGGATTTCAATATGCCTAAGTAGGGGGGACTTATTTTTGCACATCATAGCGTCATTTGAACATTCTAATTTTCTAGAGCTTGCTATTACCGACCTGGAACAAAGGGGCATCGAGAAAAACCGGATATGTGCCATTCCATTACATAAGCCGACCGAGGAACGCACACTCTTTGATACCCTCCATCGGGCTGACGGACAGAGCATGTTCGATCTGCCGGCCATACTTGCAACTATTCTCATGACACTCGGTGTTACGTGGGGGTTTATGTGGAAGTGGGGACCGATCATCTGGGGATTATTGTTTTTTTTGGGCGGTCTGGCAATTGGACTGGTTATCAAGTATCTACTCTATAAAAACAGCCTAAGACAAAGCTTCCGCTGCAATACCGAGGTGGTTCTAATCATCGACTGTAAGGCAGCTGAGGTGGAAACGGTGGAAACCGTGTTGTTTAACCACCTGGCTATTGGCATCGGCAAAAAGACATAGCATTTGCAAGCTGAATCCAGAATGGAGGACGATAGAGACTATGGGAAACGTGCCCGAGTCAGCCATCAAAATAGTTCAAGTACATTCTGTCTTCACCGATATGAGAATGCAACAGTATCTTCAGAATATACTGTTTACATGGCAATGGTGGCTGCTTGTTATTTTATTGATTGGACCTTGGATTTTGTGGTGGTATCTTGTAGATAAGAAACAATTTACTCCGATTGTCCTATTCGGAATGTTTGTTCTCGCGACATCCTCCTGGATGGATGATCTAGGGACAGATTTGATTTTATGGCATTATCCATACAAGTTACTGCCTGTTTATCCGCAATTAATTCCCATAAATTACACGGTAATGCCAGTAACTTTTATGCTAATCTATCAATACTTTTCCAACTGGCGTTCTTACATAACGGCTATGTTCATAATGGCGACATTATTCTCTTTTGTTGCAGAGCCTGCCTTAAGCTATTTTGGTATATATAAAGTGATAAGCTGGCAGTATTACTACTCACTTCCAATCTACATGTTAATTGCCATCAGTCACAGGTGGCTACTTGAAAAAATATTGGCAATAAGCCGCCAACATACGAAGTGATATCAATGATTATTACCTTTGACCAATTTATTATGATAACGGCGGCAGTAATTACTTTGGCATTACTGATTTTCGCAGTAGATTGGCGGTATTTTCGGGATTGGGTCGCCGTTTTCTTTTTTAAATGCACCCTTGATTTTACTTGGGGGGGTGCCGTTGAAAACCTTAAGCTTTTAGAATACCCAGTCCGTCTGCTACCGCAATATTTTGGGACGAGCTTGCTTTTTGAATTGTGGGTATTTCCAGTATTGTGTATTCTATATAACCAAACTACCCGCACGCGAGGCCTAGGCGGGATTATCTGGTATGCGCTATTGTTCAGTGCCATCATAACCGCAATAGAATATCCACTTGAACTTTACACCAACCTTATTAAATACAATAGCTGGAGCTGGTTTACTACCTTTTACACGCTTACGCTGGCGCTTCTGGCTTCCAGAGCTTTTATTGCCTTCTACCGATGGGGTTGCGATTATTTTAGTCAAATACAATGACCATTAAACCAGGTTCGCCCCTCAATCTAATCTGCTACTACTCTATTCCGTCCTGCATTTTTTGCCTGATATAAAGCAGAATCAGCTTGCCGGATCAAATCCGAAGGGATCTTATCTGCTTCTGGCCTTATAGCAGCCACCCCAATACTCACAGTAATATGTTTGGCCACTTTTGACATCTCGTGTGGAATTCTTAACTCCTCTATATTATCACATATTCTTTCCGCTACTGTCAGCGCCCCTTCTTTCGCCGTTGAGGGGAGAAGAATAGCAAACTCTTCTCCTCCATAACGTGCTCCCAGGTCGCTGGCTCTTTTTAACGATTCTTTTAGAATGCTGCCCACTTTCTGTAAACACTTGTCTCCCGCAAGATGTCCGTAAAAATCGTTATATTTTTTGAAAAAATCTATGTCAATTAAAGCTAGAGACACAATATCTTCCTGACGCAAGGCACGTCTCCACTCTTTTTCTAGTGTCTGATCAAAATGGCGGCGGTTAGCTATACCGGTTAATCCATCTATTAGGGATATTCGCTCAAGTATATCCCTATATTTCTTAAGCTCCAAATGGTTTTTTACTCGCGCCCTTATAATGGCGGGATTGGACGGTTTTATAATATAATCAATTGCCCCGATTTCAAGTCCCTCTGTTTCATGCTGTACATCATTAGCAGCCGAAACAAAAATAACGGGGATGTTTTGGGTGTAAGGATTTTGCTTTAATTTTCTGCATACCTCGTAACCGTTCATTCCTGGCATTTCAACGTCTAGTAATATAAGATCTATACTCTCTGAAGCAGCTAAAGCTAAGCCTTCTTCTCCCGTTGTCGAAACAAGAATATCATAATCATTACCCAAAATATCCTTCATGATTTGGTTATTTAATTTTGTGTCGTCAACAATTAAAATTCGTTGCCTTTCACCCTCCAAAGTTATCACCACTCCACGAAGATAATCGATATAATCCAGTTGACGTAAGCAAATCCAGTACCGCTCCCTTGGCTCCTCTCATTGATATGTTAATGCCTTTACGTCGTCCTTCAAAGACTACTGCGGCAATAACTCCAACACCAGCTGCATCCATATAAAGAGTATTACTAAGATCAAGACAGATAGCTATAGAATCACCTGTAAAAAAGCTGTAGATTTTGTCACGAACGCAATCAGCATTGGTGGCAAGACATTCAGAACCAATACTAACCACAAAACAGTTTCCATTCTCTTTCAACAGTTCACCCCCCGAAGAATATGGCCAAATATTTGTTTAAAATGTAATCCACTACAATAATAAAAGATTGCCGGTTCAGCTAACTTCATGCTGCAACCTGGCAATCTTAGACTAGAATCTTTAGACCCACGGCTTTGCGTCCCGCCTTTTCAGGAGGTTTGCCAATATCATTTTTTTGCATTATTCTGCATAACACTTCAAAATCCTGCTTAGGACAAAAAATTTATGCGCATTATTTACAATTACTACATTATCTGAGTTAACAAAGACTTAACATCAAGTTAACCAGGACCATCCATAAATTACTTATAATGGACATGTACATAACCAAATTCAAAGGAGGCAACAAAATGAATAGGAAAACCAAACAATGTAGCCTATCTGCTGTAATTATTGCTCTAATTGCGCTTATGTTTATCTCTGCTTTTCCGCATCAGCAGACTGCTACCGCAGGTATTAACAATGGTTACACCGGCAAGCAGGCAAAGTATGTATTCTTTTTCATTGGTGATGGCATGGGCATGCCGCAAGTGAATGCAGCTGAAATTTTTAAAGGCACTCTTGAAAGTGATAACAAGATGCATAAAGGCAAACTTGGTTTTACCGCATTTCCAAACCAAGGCATGCAAACCACTCATTCGAACAATACTTTTATCACAGAGTCGGCTGCAGCCGGAACAGCTCTGGCTACTGGTCAGAAAACTAATAACGATATCCTTGGTATGGATGCAACAAAAACAATAAAGCTTAAAACGATGGCAGAAATGGCCAAAGAAAAAGGCATGAAAGTCGGTATTGTATCCAATGTATCTATTGATCATGCTACGCCAGGCGCATTTTATGCCCATGAACCTACCCGCAAAAACTATTATGAAATCGGCCTAGCATTAGCCAACAGCGGTTTCGATTATTTTGCCGGTGGTGGCCTGCTCTCCCCTACAGGCTCGAAAAAAGATAAACCCAGCGTGTTTGACCTCGCGAAAACCAATGGCTATAAACTGGTTAATACGCAAGAAGAATTTAACAAGGTAAGCAAGCAGGATGGCAAGGTATTCGCCATTGCTCCTGAACTTGCCGCAGAAGCTGCAATGCCATATGATATTGACCGTACTTCCAATCAAGTTACCTTAGCTGATTTCACCAAAAAAGGTATTGAACTGTTAGACAACCCTAAAGGTTTCTTTATGATGGTAGAAGGCGGCAAGATTGACTGGTCCTGCCATGCCAATGACGCAGCAACAACGGTTCGCGATGTGCTGGCCTTTGATGATGCAATTAACGAAGCTCTTAAGTTCTATGCTAAGCATCCTACTGAAACGTTGATCATTGTGACAGGCGACCACGAAACCGGCGGAATGACAATTGGCTTTGCCGGTACCGCATATGAAACCTTTTTTAGCAAAATTAATAAGCAAGCTACGTCCTTCGAAGTATTTGACAAACAGATAAAAACCTATCGGGAAACCGTCAGCGCACAGTATGCCAACCTAAATGATTGGCTGCCAATTCTTGCAGACGAATTTGGTTTGACTGATTTGACAGAATATGATAAAACCCGCCTGAACGACGCTCTGTCTGCCAGTATGATTGATCCAAAAAAACGCACTAAAGATCCCAACAGTTACTTGCTCTATGGTACATATGAACCATTTAGTGTTACAGTTACTCATATCCTCAATCAAAAAGCCGGTATTGGTTGGACCACTTATGCACACACCGGTGTAGCAATACCTGTATATGCGCAGGGTATCGGCAGTGAACTATTCCAGGGATATTATGATAATACCGATATCGCAAAAAAAATTATGAACATTATGGGTGTAAAACAGTAAGTCTTAGATGTAAACGCTTTAGGCCAAGCTGACGGGATGCCCGCTCGCTTGGCCTAACACATGAGAAAGGATGCCGGTCATGCCTTATTCCCGAAATACAGATAAAATTTTTGTACTTGTGATCACGATACTCTGTATCGCCTTATATTTTCTGCCGACCGGATTTCCAACACAAGACGACGATTATATTCGCAGTAAAGCCAGAGTAACTGCGGTTGATAACCAAGCCATTCATCAGCGTGGCGTCGTCCAAACCGGTGTGCAAGCCGTAACTTTGCAGGTTGTTGGAGGTGAATTTGCCGGTCAGAAAATCGAAGCTACCAATACACTACTGGGAAAGTTGGAAATGGACAAATTGTTTCAACCCGGTGATACCGCCTTGGTCGTTATCAAAGGAGAAAACGGCCGCATCATTGCGGCTAATTTAATTGATCATTATCGCCTTGATAACGAACTGATCCTGTTTGGTCTATTTATCTTTGCGCTATTTTACTTTGCCCGCTGGACTGGCGTAAAAGCCGTGCTTTCCTTTATCTTTACCATACTAGTTTTATGGAAAGTGCTTTGGCCTTTGTTTTTAAAAGGCTGGGACCCCATTATCCTTTCTCTGTTGGTTATCTGCGTTGTTGTTGGTTGTGTTACATTCCTGGTAACAGGCCTTGGGCGAACCGGTTTAGTTTCCTTTCTGGGAACCATGTGCGGTGCAACAGCCGCCTGCTTGTTGGCAATTATATTTGGGCAACTCTTTAAAGTACATGGTGCAGTTATCCCGTTTGCCGAAACCTTACTGCATGTTGGATTTAGTCATATTGATCTCACTAAAATTTTCCTTGCGGGGATTTTCGTGGCTTCATCAGGGGCCATGATGGATGTGGCAGTTGATATAGCGGTAGCCGTAACTGAGCTTGTTGACAAAAATCCTGCTATTTCCCGCCAATCAGCCGTAGCCTCTGGCATGAATGTAGGCCGTGCCGTTGTCGGTACAATGACAACAACCTTATTACTGGCGTATTCTGGTTCTTTTACCGCCCTCATGATGGTATTTATGGCCCAAGGTACACCGGTAATTAATATATTGAACCTAACCTATATCGCAGCCGAAATACTCCATACCCTTGTCGGAAGTTTTGGTGTGGTTCTTGTCGCACCCTTTACCGCATGGTTGGCTGGCTGGCTACTAACCGGTCAAGACTCTCAAACTAGCTAATCCCTCCCCCCTAAAAAGCGCAAAGCCTACAGCCGTTATGGCAGGCTTTGCGTTTTTCTATTATGTTTTATAAAAATATCCATATTTAACATTTATTTAAAACCGAGTTAACAATGGATATAAAACAATCAACTACACTAGAACTAACTTATACTATTGGAGGGATATTATGCCAACGGAAAATAATAATAAGAACCATAATTATAACCGCCGAGATTTTCTTAAAATGTCTGCAGGAGCCTTAGCTACCTTCGCAGTGACAGCCATTCCTTTTCCTTCAACTGCCAAAACTATGCCACTGAACGTCTCTACCGTTACATTTAAGGATTGCCTTGCTATGAATCCGATAAGCATGGCCGAAAAGTCAATTCCTGTTAAATCCGCTTTTGAATTCCTATTAAAAACCGCTAAAACCATTGACAACGCAAGTCTGCGCCGTGCCACTGTCGAGATTTTGCAAAACCCGGCTCCGAAGCTCATGGAACTCTATCCAACCGAAGCAGAAAAAGAACGCGTCAAGCAGCGCCTAGTTGCCGCAAATTACCTCAAGCCGTCGTCCTCTTATGATGAATTCTTACCGCCCTGTAAAGACACTAGCCATACTGTAATCCCTTTTTATGCGGCACCTGGCAGCGGTTACACTAGTCATCATTCCTATCCCGGCGGACTGGCTACCCATGTGGCGATAAATGTCCAGGCAGCGCTGGGCTTTTTTCAAGCCTATAAAGATGTTTATGGAACATCGATGAACCGGGATGTCGTCATTGCTGCCCAGACACTTCACGATCTGCACAAACCTTGGGTTTTTCAATGGCAAGAAAATGGTACCTCCAGAACCGAATACTCTATTGCAGGAACCGGCTCACACCATGTACTCAGCCTCGCCGAACTCATCCATCGCCAATTCCCGGTAGAAGTGATCATCGCACAAGCTTGCGCGCACAACCATCCCGGAACCAATAACGACGAAAAAGAAGTAGTGAATTGGCTTAATACCGCAGCTATTCTGGCCAATCAGGATGCTGTTTCCCTGGGGTTGCTTGCTGCTGACGGCAAGACGCTCCCCCAACCGCGGCACGCTGAGGGTTTTATCACGCATTTAGGTGACCACGACTGGGTATTTACTGTACCTGTGGCCAAATGGCTGATTGTTAAACTAGGCGAAATTGCCCAAAAAGAGTACCGTCTGACATCCGCCGACCTAGAAACCAGAAAATTCTATGCCTTACGCAACTACGTTTTTTCCCAAGCTACACTTGAGCAATTATACTTGATTTGGACAAATGAAGGCGAGGCAGCGTTAGTTAATACCGTTAAATCAATAGTAACAGTCTAGGGTATTACTCTCTAAGCAACATAAGCGTCAAACAGCGCAGACTCCCGCCACCTGCCAGAAGTGCATGAGGATGAAATTCTATGATTTCAATGCCATTGCTGTATAGCTGCTTTTTGGTTTGCTTCTTAAGGGCAATGTCATAATGGATAATATTTTTAGCGTCAAGCGGTATAAATGAACAAGCCCACCGCTGCTGTTCCTCATCAGATACCATAATAAGCTCCATTTGTCGTTCAAACATAAACTTCCTGAAATCAGCAATCTCCTGCCTGCCGTTTTGAGTAATAAGCCAAGCTTTTAAAAACGCAGGCAGATACACAAGTGCGAGGTTATCATTCACTTTTCCAAACAGCATGTCGGCATGCATATAGCGTCTGGCTTTCACAACATCGACATAAATGATTTCTGGAAATAGTGTCAGCGCATAGGGAATAAACTTTTCCACCGATACCGAATGGTGCCTTTCCGTGCAGGCAATAAACGCAGTCCTTGGTGACAATATCAAAAATCCCTCAAAGTGATCGGTTGCAGCGAATTCATAGCTTATCGGCACACCCAGATTTGTCAAAGCTTCTTTAACAACAGTATCTTCGCCAGCTCGCCCATATCCCATCTTAGACAACACGGCTCCCTCACGTGTGATTACCGAGCTGTCATTTAGATAAGTCAGACTAGCTAATACATTCATTTCATCCTTGTTCTCTAAAACAAAATCCGCCAGTTCATACACCTCAATTTTATGGTGCAACAGTAACATTTTATAGCGCTCATGTTCAGCTAGATACTGCTCGGCATCTGGCACTTGATCAAACATATAATACCCGGCAGTAATGGCGTTCATGCTAGCAATCGATACTACAGGCTTATGTACCATAACTGCTCTGAGTCGCCCCAAGCTCTCTGTACCAAAGGTGGTTAACAGTGACTTGACTGTCATACAGCCACTCCTCGTATGTTTAGTTTAATTATTCCTAGACTAGCTGTAGTTTTTTTACGACTATCATATCCGCGGGAGCAAAATCGTACTGATTTAATTCATGAATATCTACCCAAGCAAACATGTCGTGATCAGTCAAAACTGGCTCTCCTTCGATCCACTCCGCCCAATAAAACAGCAAATTTATCGGACCCCGTGAGTGCTGGTGGCTGATAGACATTAAATGGTCTTGCGCACACACGCACATATTTAATTCCTCAAATATCTCCCTCTCAAGACCTTGTTTGGGAGTTTCGTTCTTTTCGATTTTACCGCCCGGAAATTCCCATTTACCATTTAACTCTGGCGGAAACGTTCGTCTTGCAATTAATAGTTTGTTATTCTTTTTTATTAAACCTGCTACTACTTCTTTCATTGATGTAATCTCCTAAATTACACAAAGTAATCCACTTTTGCCTCTGGAAAGTAGTCCTTTGCCTGTGCAAACATATATTCCTTTAATGTTGCTATTGTATTCTCTTGATAAAGATATTTGCCATAACCGAATTGCCCATATTTAAATCGTCGCACTTCCTCGTCCATGGGAAGATTTGTTTGCGGAAACAGATCTAGTATCTGACTTTTTGCCCGTTTAGTAAAACGATGACTGATAAATTCAAAGGTAATATCCCTACGGGCAGTTTGGGGCAACTGGTCATTTAAGGCTTGGAACAGAGAACCATATTCTTCCTCCCATCCCTCGAATTGAAAAATGGGTGCAATGATGAACCCGAGCGGGTAACCGGCAGCAGCCACTTTGGCCGCTGCTGCCACCCGTTCTGCCGCCGTCGGTGTCAAATGCTCGTATTTTCCTATCACAGTTGGGGCGTTAAGGCTAAAACGAAACCGAGTTCGGCCATTATGTTTAACATCCAAAAGAGAGTCAACATCCGTATACTTCGTGACAAACCGAAAACGTCCCAATGTTCGTTCGGCAAAAAATTCAATTGCTTGTCGCAACACTCCGGTCAGGTATTCTGTAGGAATAGGGTCAGAAGTAGCTGCTCCTTCAAAAACGGTGACATCCGGCGCGCGTTCAGCTATATATTTGTCAGCCTGTTCTAACATTTGCTCATTGTTGACATATACTCGCAAGTATGGCTTTTTGCCCAGCGTTGTGGCCAAATAACAGTATTCACACATCCCAGGGCAACTAGTATTTAGTGGAAGCTGATAATGAGCTGATGGCTTGCAGGCTGAAAATTTAGTACTTCGGCGCACGCCTACAACAAGAGTACGTTTGGCTTCACTAAAAGCCTGCTGTTGGTTTTTCCCCGGGATGCCAGTAACACGGTTATGAGACCCTGTTAACTCAATAGGCACTGATAAATCCAGTAATTTATCATAGATCTTTCTGCCAAGCGGAAATTCTAACGCCTGAGGCTCAAAAAAAGCCCGTTTAGGTATAAAGTGCATATACTTCACTCCAATAATATTTGAGTATAGTATGCGTCATCATAACATTTTCTAGCATCAGCAATCTCAGCGCCAGAGCCAAACAGTTACGAGTATCCATAGAAAACTGCACCCTCTTCACTCTGTATCTATAATAAAAGATTAAATGCCCCAAGCTTTCATTGCCGAAAGCTTGGGGCATTCTTATTCACTTACCGCAATACGCGTCGAGCTCCAATATATCTCGGACTCCAGTAGGAGTTATCCATTCGGGCGATAGATACCCCGCGACTGGAAGATGCATTAATGAACTTGCCACCGCCAAGATAAATACCATTATGAGATGGACCAGGCAAATAAGTGCTAAAGAACACAATGTCGCCTGGCTGCAATTGACTTCTAGTAACCGGTATCCCTATTTGATACTGAACATCAGCTGTTCGCGGCAAAGAAATTCCGTTTAGACCAAACACATATTGGGTAAAACCTGAGCAATCAAAACCACGGGGCGTTGTACCGCCGAATACATAAGGTACACCTTGATATCGACTTGCTGTCGCCAAAATACGGTTAACAGAAACATTGTCCCCACGCCCCCTACTTACCGATACAGCAGGCAGCCTGAGAACATTCCAGGTAGCTTCACCAACAATACCGTCAGCCCTCAGACCCCGCCCAGCCTGAACAGCTATGACCGCGGCCTCAGTTTGTCTACCGAAAGAACCATCAATCTCACCGACATTATGCCCCAAACTTTGCAACCGTTCCTGCAAGAGAGCTACCTCTGACCCGCTATCCCCGAGTCGAAGATTAACTGCTTGTGCACTACTCATTAATGACCCACTCGCAAGCACTATTAAAAGCGCTCTCAGTGCAGCCTTTTTCCATGAAATTTTTAACAATATAAAACCGCCTCTCGTCGCCTCCGGAGTTAGCTGTCGGGTTAGGGCCAGGCTCAGCCCCGCGTGTAAGCGCTTCACCCCAAAATCTAGGGTTCTCCGTACCTATAATGGATTCGGCGTATTTAATGAATCTAGTGTCACCTCCTTACTTAATGCATTATAATCAATCCCTCTATATTCGACAAGACGATTCATCGTATTGGTTAGACTTACCACTGGTTATACACAAATGGTGTGAAGAGACAGAGTATATGCCAAAGCCCCCTAATCGTAGTTTTTCTTATTCTACGTTAGGGGGCTCTTCATTTCACTGTCCAAATTCCAAGGCTCGATTTACACTTGACTTCTCTTTTAATAAATTACTTTTCAAATAATACCAACAAATCTCCATAGCCTTCCTTCTCTAGATCTTCTCTAGGAATAAACCGTAATGCAGCGGAATTGATGCAATAGCGTAAGCCGCCGGGTTGTGGCCCATCAGTAAATACATGTCCCAAATGCGAGTCTGCTTTTGTGCTGCGCACTTCTGTACGTATCATACCATGACTTGTATCAACTGCTTGTCGTACTTTCTTTTCATCTACTGGCTTTGTAAAACTAGGCCAGCCGCAGCCTGAATCAAATTTGTCTAAAGAAGAAAATAGCGGTTCTCCTGACACAATATCAACATAAATGCCTTCACGTGTATTGTCCCAATATTTGTTCCGAAAAGACGGTTCAGTAGCATTTTCTTGAGTTACAGCAAATTGAAGCGAATTCAGGCGTTTTTTTAGCAGTTCACTTTTATTTAAAGAACCCTGATTCCGGTCCATATACTCCCTCCTTATTAAATACCCCAACAGTTTCAGTGAAATAATAAGCTGCGGTGACCGATAGGGTATCGATTAAGAACATTAGAATCGTATTGATCAATTCTCCTTTAAGCATCAGCGGGAAAAACATAATGAATATCCCCCATGTAAGGCCAAATAATAAGAAACCAAACTTGATCGCGCTGACTAAGGCAGATGATGATGTTATTGTTTTGCCCAATAACATATATACAATACCTAAACAGAAGCCCATAATAATTGTCCACACCAGAGTATAGACAGAATTTACCTGAAAGCCAGTATCAATAATATTCATATAATAAGAACCAGTACGTGCTATGAAAAAAAACAGAACGAAAATTACAATCCCTATAAATGGTTGGTTTTTGTTAGATGTATTTGAAGTATCCGTTACATCTTTTTTTGTTGTAAACAGCCCCAACAACCACCCCATTACAACCACGGGGATCGCATCACAAAGCCCACCAACCAATTCGTTGATAAATGGGTTCCCAAATTTCGGTACACACATCACATAACCAAGTAACCATAAAGCTCCTATGGAGATGCCATATCGAAAGCCCCGGGCGCCTTTTCCTCCCGGAATCCTATCTTCGATGAGATGAAAAACAAATGCCACACAACTGTAAGCTATGCCCGCCCACAACAACGCCGTTAAGGGAAACCCTAACAACAATGCTAGTGCACTTAAGGTGTTGTTTGGCGTCTCACTTGTCAATGCTGGCGGAGTAATTAAGTGAAGAAACATGCAAAGTGCCGCGCTAAAAATTACTATACCTATGTATTTAATTTTTCTGTTCATAAAGTTCCACCTTTCATGTGTTTAAATTCGATATTTCTTCCATGCGAATCACGCACTTCCTCCGTCACACTTCTTACTTTCGCTCCATCTTGCCAAAAGTAATATTATGGTATTTATACATAAATGAACCAATTCCCTTTATTTATATATCATTTCCATTAATTTAACAATAAACTTCTATCTTTTCTTCACCTTAACGAAAAAAGATGCCCAGACCAAGTCTGGGCAAACATAAAATCACACATGTAAATTATTTTAAACTCCCGAAGCCTTATATATAATTGGAGTTTTGCATTTTATTTTTTCATAAAGCTCTCTTGCTCTGTTACTTTATGGCGCAGATTCCGTCTCCCTATTCCGGCTTAAACTGGACTTCGAAGAACCCTAAGCTGTCCAAGGCTTCAATGGCCTTTTTAATATAAAACTCAGATGTAACTGGCCACACAAAATTCAGCCTGTACAGAACCTCATTCGTAAACTGGTTCGAACTGCCCAATGCGTAAACCGGCTTTGCCGTGTCATTTTCCTGGTAGGCCAGGATTCCTGTCAGAGCCGACATGATGGTTTCATCCAGCATTTTTTCCCGTAAGCATTGTTCAAACTCCTGATCACTTACAATCTCGATCGGGAAACCATACTCTTTCATGGCGTAGATAACATCGGCCATATAGACAACATGATTGTTGTAAGGATGGAATACGGTATATTCGCTATTGGACTGGGCAAGCTTTAGCACTGCTTTGGCCGTGCTGTCAATTGGCGAAAACTCTGTTTCCCCGCCCATGCGACTTATAGGGAATTTCCCCAGTAATTTATAGGATTTTAAACTATTCATAAAGGAATTGCCCTGAAAATTGAGCTGGAATTCTCCATCCTGGCTACGTGCCATTAGATTGCCGACCCGCATGATTTTAGCTTTTAATCCCTTAGCTGCCGCTTCCAGAACATACCTCTCGGCCAGGAATTTGCTGTGCACATATATATTGTCGTTAATTTGTCCTATGTACAGCTGGGATTCTTTCATCTTCACATCTTTCATGGAAGCATCGGCCATTCCGGAAACGCTGTAAGTTGAGATCTGAATCAGCATTGCATCCTGATCCCGGCAATATTGAATCAGGTTTCGAACGCCGTCTACATTGACCTTTGCCAATTCATCACCTACAGCAAAATGCTTGACCATTGCCGCACAGTTGATCACTGTATCAACTTTTACAGTTATGGTTTCAGGCTCGGTAATATCACCTTCCAGGGTAAAGATCCGGTTTCCAAATAACTCCGCGTAGTCATGGTCAAAATAGTATACGAGCCTGACTTTCAGTCTCATGTCAGCAGAATTGCTGTCTTGTGAGCGCATCAGACAGTATACCTTGCCGGGGTAATTGTCCAAAAATTCCCGGAGCACGTGGATCCCTAAGAACCCGGTTGCTCCTGTTAAAAGAATATCTCCTAAGGGTTTCTCTATAATCTCACCTAATGAATTTTTAACAAGGAGCTGATCAATTGCATTGTAGTCATAGGCGCCGATGTCAATAATGGAAGCTTCTTTGACACTGCTGCTTACGAATTCGGCAAGTTTCTGCGGAGTTTGGTAGGTAAAGACATTGCCATAGGTAATCCCTATTTCCATTGCCATCGCTTTGACCACAACTTTCATGACAAGCAGGGAAGTACCGCCAAGGCCAAAGAAGCTATCAGTGATACCTACTTGCTCCAGTTGTAATGTTTCAGCAAAAATGTGGCACAGTTTTGCTTCCACTTCATTGGTCGGAGCCACATATTCATTGAGGTTCTTGAGTTCCGGCTTCGGCAAGGATTTTTTATCCACTTTGCCATTGGGCGTTAACGGGATTTTGTCCAGCTGTAGCAGCGCTGTCGGTACCATGTACTCGGTGAGGCCTTGACGCAGATGCTGCCACAAACTGCTGACATCAATGTCGCTGTCTGCCGTGAAGTAACCGCACAGATGCTGTACTGTGCCAATTTCTTTTATGTCAGCTACGCAGGAAGTAATTCCCGGATAATTCGCCATAGCGCTTTCGATCTCGCCAAGCTCGATCCTAAAGCCTCTGAGCTTGATTTGATCGTCTATCCTGCCGGCATATTCCAGCTCACCGCTTACATTCCAGCGGACTAAGTCACCGGTACGATACATTTTGGCATTTGCTTTGCAGGTCTTGAATGGATTATCAACAAACATTTTTGCTGTCAGGTCGCTTCTGTTCCAATAACCGAGCGCGATCTGTTCTCCGGCAAGACATAATTCTCCTGCTACTCCGACAGGTAGAAGATTATTGTTTCCGTCTACTACATAAGCCCAGGAATTTGCTACTGGCTTACCAATCGGTATATTGTCACCATCATTTTCCTGGTCAACCACATGATAGCTGGAGCAAATGGTAAACTCTGTCGGGCCATAGGCATTAACCAGCCTGCCTCTTATCTTTTTCACTGGCTTGAGTTTTTCTCCACCTAACGTGATAGACCGCAGCGGCACATCAAATTGGTTAATCAATTCCATCCCCAGCTGCGTAGTAAATAAAGCGTCATCAATGGTATGCTCAGTAAGATATTGCTGTAAAGCATGCAAATTTTGCCGCATTTCTCCGCCGATAATATGCAATTGACCGCCAACGGCCAATGGAACAAACAAATCATAAACCGAGGCATCGAAGCTAAAGTTACTGTGACAGCACACTTTATCTTTGGCACATAATCCATAATCTTCTGTCCGCCATGCCAGGAAGGCTGCCAAAGATTTATGCCTGATCATCACGCCCTTGGGTTTCCCTGTTGATCCTGATGTATAAATCATATAGGCTAAACTTTCCGGAGCCGGGGCAGTAAGCTGTATGCCGTGGCTGTCTTCGTCACCAAAGGTATATTCGTCGATAAATATGACATTGTCTGCATAGATGCCTTTTTGTTTTATAATGTCTCTCGTGGTAATTACTACTTTGGCCCCACTATCCTGCAGCATATACTCGATTCGTTCCTGTGGGTATTCATTGTCCAGCGGCAAATACGCTCCGCCTGCTTTCATGATCGCGATAACGCTTACCATGAATTCTTTGCGTCGCGGCAACATGATACCGACAAAGGTATTTTCTTTTACGCCTAAGCGCACAAGCTCCTTGGCAAGGCAGTCCGTGTACCTGTCTGTTTGCGCATAGGTGAGACTGCTTAGTTCATCAACAATAGCAATGCGAGCAGCATTTTCTTCTGCCTGCTTATTAAATAAGTCGATAAACGTGGCACTCGTGTCATAGTCTAAGGCGTTTCCCTGGAACTGGCTGAGAACTTTCTGTTCATCTGCTGCAGGGATGATAGCAAGTTGTCCGCAGCTATAATCAGGATGTTCTACTATTTGGATTGCACATTTGGCGATAGCAGCGCCCAGCGTCTTGATATACTCCCCGGGATACAAGCTGTTATCATACTCGATGTCAAGCTGATAGCCTTCGTCTTTAGGAGCAATGGCTATCGTTACGGGGAATTTTACTTTATCAAGACCGACGGCTTCTATTGCTACAGACTGTCCTTCCAGTTCAAGCGTTTCCTGCATCCCGCCTTGATAGGCATAGCTGATCTGCGGTACAATCCTATGTTTTTCGACCATCTTGGTAAACGGGTATATCTCGTTTGCCAGGGTGTTAAACATATTGTCCTGCACGGCATGAACGTAGTTTAGGACTTTTTCCTTGTCCTGGACTTTAATAACAACCGGCAGCGTCTTAACCAGCATACCCATGATATTGTTCAGTTTGTTTTCATTTCTCCCGTTGGAAATAGCGGCGATGGCTATCCGCTCTTCTCTGGTATAGCGGCTTAAGGT
>JAEZVB010000140.1 GCA_023443285.1 Bacillota bacterium | reverse complement strand
ATATAACCCCGTACCCTATACTTTAAATCAAATACGACCCAATTGTCGTAATTTTTAGTCAGGGGAGGAGATCTTACATGCTCGCATTAATGGGATTTTTAATGGTTATCGTTTTTATGTACCTTATCATGTCAAAGCGCCTTTCAGCAATGACTGCTCTCATGCTGGTGCCGCTGGTGTTTGGTATTGCCCTTGGTTTTGGACCTAAACTTGGTGTAATGTCACTTGATGGCATCAAGAAAGTTGCCCCTACTGGAATCATGATTTGTTTTGCTATCCTATATTTTGGCGTAATGATTGATGCTGGTTTATTTGATCCACTAATTAATCGGATTTTAAAAGCCGTCAAAGGCGACCCCATGAAGCTGGTTGTTGGCACAGCTGTGTTAGCAGGCATTGTGTCCCTTGACGGCGATGGTTCAACCACTTATATGATTACCTGTTCAGCTATGCTGGCTGTTCACCGGCGCCTTGGTATTCATCCGCTTGTCCTGCCCGCCATGGCAATAATGCAAAATGGCGTTATGAACATTCTGCCTTGGGGCGGACCCACCGGGCGGGTCATGAGCGCCTTAAATCTGGAAGCTTCCGATGTTTTTGTTCCATTAATCCCAGCAATGATTGCCGGTACTATCTGGGTGTTGTTTGTCGCTTACCGTATTGGCCTAAAAGAACGTGCTCGCCTTGGCACTTTACAAATCAACGCTCTAGAAGAAACCGCAACTTTTACAACCGCCGTGGATGAAGAATCAGCCAAACTTAAACGTCCTCACTTATTCTGGGTTAACTTTGGCATGACCGTGTTACTCATGGCAGCTTTAGTCAAAGAGTTGCTGCCACTTAATGTTCTATTTATGATTGGCACTTCTTTAGCTCTAATTATCAACTACCCCAAATTGAAAGATCAACAAGCCCGTATTGCAACCCATGCTGCCAATGCGTTACCTGTTATTGTCATGGTATTCGCCGCCGGTATCTTTATGGGTATCATGTCAGGCACCAAAATGGTTGATGCCATGGCCAGCTCGCTGGTAGCTGTTATTCCGCCTTCAATGGGGCCTCATCTGGCACTGATCACTGCATTATCCAGTTTACCGTTTACGTTCTTTCTGACTAATGATGCCTTCTACTTTGGCGTGGTTCCTGTTCTGGTAAAAACTGCGGCACTCTATGGTATTTCTCCTGCGGAGATTGCACGCGCTTCGCTAATTGGCCAGGGCGCCCATCTTCTCAGTCCGCTTGTTGCCTCCACCTATTTGTTAGTAGGTTTGTGTGGTGTTGAATTCGGGGATTTCCAAAAATACACCCTGCTGTGGGCAATTGGCACATCGTTAGTCATGCTAGCCATCTCCCTTGTCCTTGGCATAATTCCTTTCTAAAACAACGCTTTCTCTAATAAAATACACTAAACAGCCGTTAAATGCGGCAGAGCCTCCAACTACTGGCTCTGCCGCATTTTGCCTTTTGGTGTCAAAGTGGTACTATATACACATTACGTTACTAGTCGAAAAGGTGAATTTATGTACAAAAAATCCTTGCCGCTCTTTATCGTTGCTACAACAGGCGGCCTTGTATTTAACCTTCTGCATCTGCCGCTTCCCTGGACACTGGGACCTTTAGTTATGGCAATCGTGTGGAAAACAATGTTGAAAAAACCTGCTTATTGGCCGAAAAAATTACGCAATATGGGTATGGTTGTGTTAGGCTTCATGATGGGCAGCCCTTTTACCCCTACCGTAGCGGAACAAATAATTCAGCAGCTACCTATTATGTTAGCTACGACATCAATCCTGATATTTCTCTGTTTGGCAACAGGCTATCTTGCCGAACGCTATACCGGTGTTGGTTTGGCTAACAGTCTGATTGGCAGCTTGCCTGGCGGCTTATCCCAAATGGCAGTCATCTGCGAAGAAACAAAAGGAACCTCTGTATCAGTAGTCACTTTGATGCAAACCGTGCGAGTGATTACCGTCGTTTTTGTCGTACCACTGCTGGCGCTGCATGGCATTGCCGACACCATCATCCCTGCGACTAAAGCACTGGTAACGCCAATGCAACTAGACCAGTTTCCACTACTGGCGCTCTTTTTTATCATTATTTTACTGTTAATTAAATTGGCTAAACGGCTCCACATATCCAATGTATATGTGCTTGCCCCTGTCTTTGGCACTATTTGTCTAACCCTATCCGGCCTAAGCGCACCAGTACTACCCACAGAGGTTATTGCGTTAGCTCAAATTTTAGTTGGCATTCGAATGGGTCTTGATGTAGATTTTGGCAGCCTGTCCAATTGGAAAACTATCGCTTTGGTCAATTTATGCTGTGTGCTAACAGTAATTACGCTGCTCCTGGGAGTTTCTTATGTATTCTCTCACATATATCCCATATCTTTTGTCACAGCCTTTATCAGTATGGCTCCCGGCGGTATGTCGGAGATGGCACTGACAGCGCTGTCCGCCAATGCCGATTTTCCAACTGTCGTTGCCTATCAATTATTCCGCTTGCTGTTTCTCTTACTAGTCTGCGTACCGATAACCAAATGGCTTATATATAGAAAATTATGCTGAGCTTACTCGAGTTTTCGCTCGACGTCTTTAATTCTAGCGAAAAGCTTTTCTACTTTGCCAACCTCACCTGTCACTTCATATTCATAAAGCCAACCTGTACTGTCACTGCGGCTCTCGACAAATCTAACAGCTACCAGGCACTCGTCACCCAAAATACCTACTCGCCTCGGCTCAATTGGAGTAACGATGCTTTCGGTAACATTTACAAATTTGCGCATATCTACAACCTCATTTACTAAAAAGTTGAATTATAGTCTATTATAGCAAAGGATGTGTGGTAGTAACCATCCTTATTTATAAACCTTGACTTTTTTTAACTTTCATATTACATTGTTACTATCTAGATTGTTACACAATAAATATTGACAGGGGTGAATCATTAATTAATGTCAGAAAGAATGAACTTGCAAGATGTTTTGCGCGAGTATGGTGTTCCGCTCGCAACTCTCAATGTAACCGCTTCCGAACAAGATACGCTAGCCCTTCGCGAACGCCTGCTAGCAATTAGAGACCTCAGCCAAGGTAAGGAACAGGGCTATTTGGAAGTGGCATGTACATTTTATATTGATGTGCATGATATTGACCGTTATTTGTCAGGAGAATTGCCTAATTTGGCTGAAATATTTACTTTCCCTGAAGATGTAAAAACCCACAAGGAGGAATAACCAATATGAAAAAAATATTTTTGCTTACTTTTATGTTTATATTTGCCTTTAACGCAGTGAGCTTTGCCGCCGTTGGTGGTTCCAAATCCAGAGTATCAACCCCATCTTCCAAACCACCTACCACACAAACATCACCTAGTAAAAGTAGTTCCAGCGAATATAAGCCATCGGCACCGGCTCAAAGCTACGGTGAAAAAGCACCGGCTACAGCCACTAAACCGAATACCCAAGCCGCTGCACAACAACAAACCGGCAGCAGTTTTCTTCGCAATGCAGGCCTTTTCGGCGGCGGTATGCTGTTAGGCAGTATGCTGGGCGGTATGTTTGGCTTTGGCAACTCAGGCATGTTTGCAGACATTATGGGCATGTTATTTAATGTTATGCTACTAGCCGGGGTATTTATGGCCGGACGTTTCCTCTGGGATAAGTTCAAAAATCGCAACAATAATACTAGACGGTAATTAGTAAGTGGAAACGGGATGCAGCTTGCATCCCGTTTTTTTGTTTTTAAAAGCCAGGAAGAATGTAGTGACTTTTCATGATTATTGCCTTACAATCATAAGTAACAAATATAACTACATGATAGACAAAAGGAGTTGTCTATGAAACTACTACTAGTCGAAGATTCAAGTCGCCTGCTGGAAGCATTGGCGCATCTTCTAAAAAAACACGGCTATATAGTGGACACCGCCCTGGATGGCGAAACAGGTTGCCATCTGGCAACAGCAAACAATTATGATATTTTGGTCTTGGATCGCATGCTTCCCAAGAAAGATGGCCTTGCTATCATAAGGGAAGTTCGCAAGTTAAAAATTACTACTCCCATATTGCTTTTAACGGCAAGAGACTCTATCAATGATCAAATGGAGGGTATGAATGCTGGCGCTGATGATTATTTGATAAAGCCTTTCTCCACCGACGAATTACTTACCCGCCTCTGCGCATTGTCCAGTAAACTCGTCAATCCCCATTAACCGCCCCACTTATATATTTCATACCTGCTAAAATTTAATACCGCTATGTTAGAGGTCGACTATTGTCTCAGTTCGAATAAAGAGACGCTGGATTCAATTCCAGCGTCTCTTTATTTGAGCAGCCAACTATTACATCCCCGGTCCCTTACCTTATTGTTTTCGTAATACATGATAAACTTTCTTTACAACTGCTTCCGGCTTCACACTACTCATACAATCAAACTTTCCTGTGCGGCATTTTGTCTTATGACAAAAGGAACACTCCCTCTCATCAAAAGCAGCGGCATGCTGGTTCCCGTGTGGCTTATAGGTACTAGGATTAGTCGGCCCAAAAACTGCCACTGTTGGCGTATCCAGCGCTGCTGCCATATAGAGCGGGCCGGTATCACCGACAATAACTACTGCCGCCTGCTCAAGCAGCGCTGCCATTTCTAAGAGAGTGGTTTTACCGACAGCATTGATTATTGGTACACCCGCTTTATCGGCTATTTCCTGGCCTATTGCTACTTCGCTCTTGCTGCCGCACAGCATGATTTTGAAATCGGGTGCAAGGCATTTGGCTATTGCTGCAAAAAACTCCGGCGGCCAGTTCTTAGTTGGCCAGGTAGTACCAGGAACTAATATTGCCAGCTTATCCTCTGCACCCACACCCTCTTTACGTAAATAGACTTTCGCAAATTGTTTAGGGGCTTCCGGCACAACAAGAATCATCTTCCGGCTTACCGGGGTAATATCAATATCTAGCGGAGCTAATACCCCTAAATATCTATCGATGATATGCGCACCCAGTGGCCTAGCTGCCTCTGTCATAAACAAATGATTTAGTTCTCTGGCATCCTGTAGACCAATCCGCCGCCTAGTCTTTGCCTGCCTGGCAATTATGCCGGTGAGGAAAAGTCCCTGAATATCAAGCACCACATCATACGTTTTGCTTGCCAATTCTGCCTGCAACTCCCGCCACAGGTTATAGGCTTTGGAAAATTCGTGAGATCGCAAATGCTTTTCAAATCGCTCGCGCGACCAAAGCATTACCCGGTCAATGTGAGGATTATATTTTATTAGGTCGGCACAGACTTCGCCTACAAGCCAGGTGATTTTACAATCCGGCCAAGCCGCTTTCAATGCTGCAGCCACCGGCGTACAGTGAATAACATCACCGATAGAGCTCAACCTGATGATTAGTATTTCTTTACTCACAAATTTCCCTGCCTTTAACTAACTGTCGCAATTATTTCTGCAGCTTAATTTTGGCAAGCGCCTCAGCCAATGCATTGTTGAAAGGCTGATCATTTGTCTTTTGTTGTTGGTTTAGATAGCGTGACACATCTTTCTTTGAAACCTTAGTGTCACCCTCTTTCTTCTTACGTTCAGTAAAGGTAGTCAGTTTCTCTCTATAACCACAAGCACAGGCAAAAGAACGCGCATCGCCTTCTCCACGCAATTCGAGTTTTTTGTGACATTTCGGACATCGGGCATTGGTTGATAGAGAAATATTTTTCCGGTAGCCGCATTCACGATCCTGACAAACAAGCACCTTTCCGCGTTTACCATTAACCTCAAGCAAGTACTTGCCGCATTCCGGGCAGCGGGTACGGGTAATATTGTCATGCCGGAACTGTTCCTGACTGTTCTTTATTTCGATAATAATGGCTTTAGTATAATCTCGTATTTCCGCAATAAAGGCCTGCTTTTGCAGCTTTCCTTTGGCAATAGCACTTAGTTTCTGTTCCCATTCAGCAGTTAATGCCGGTGACTTCAGATCTGTTGGTGCCAAGTCTAAGAGTTGCTTGCCTTTAGCCGTAATAAAGATATCTTTACCCTTTTTCTCAATGACAAAGCTACTAAAGAGTTTTTCAATAATATCAGCTCTGGTGGCGACTGTACCTAAGCCGCCTGTTTCACCAATAATCTGTTTAAGCACCTGCTTCTCGCCTGCCATATATTTTGCCGGATTCTCCATAGCAGATAATAAAGTGGCTTCATTGAAAGGAGCCGGCGGCTTAGTCTGTCCCTTAGTTTGCGCTAATGCCGAAATGTGTAAACAATCCCCTTGGCTTAAGTTGGGCAGCAGTTGTTCCACTATATCATCAGTTTCTTCGTCCTCCAGTTGGTTGTTATATAACTCCTTCCAACCAAGCGACTGCACAACCTTACCTCTGGCAATAAAACTCTCATTACCAATCTGCGCCTGGATTGTTGTCTGCTCATATTCAAACGGCGGGCATAACACCGCTAAAAAGCGTTTAACAACTAGGTCATAAATTTTTCTTTCCTTGTCAGTCAGCGAACTAAGCACGACTGACTGTTCGGTAGGAATAATGGCATGATGGTCAGATACTTTGTTATTATCGACGAAATGACTGCTTCCCCGAATAGGGCTTTTTAAGATTTTAAGGATTTGTTTGGAATATAGGCCTGTATCACAAGCCTTGACCCTATCTTTTAACGTCTCCACAATATCTGTAGAAATAAAGCGAGAATCGGTGCGCGGATAAGTTAATGCTTTGTGGGTTTCATACAGCTTCTGCATAATTGACAACGTTTCTTTGGCCGAAAAACCAAAAATCTTATTGGCATCACGTTGTAGCTCAGTCAAATCATACAGTGGCGGTGAAAAATTCTTCTTACCTACCTTGTGTACTGCCATAATCTCGGCTTTTTTACCTGTTACCGCGGCCATTATTTTATCACAACGATCTTTATCAAAAGTCCTGCTCTCTTTAGTCTTATTATCTTGCCAGGTTAACTTGATCCGCTCGGCAGCCGCGGTAATGCCATAATAGGCTTGGGGCTGAAAATTCCGTATCTCGGCTTCTCTGGTGGCAATGATGGCCAGCGTTGGTGTCTGCACCCGCCCGCAGGATAGCTGCGCATTATATTTAGTAGTAAGCGCACGGGTAGCGTTAATGCCCACAAGCCAATCGGCTTCGGAACGAGCCACTGCTGAAGCAAAGAGGTTCTCATAATCTTTGCCTGGCCTAAGCTTGCTGAACCCCTCACGAATGGCCTTATCGGTGACTGAGGATATCCAAAGCCGCTTTACCGGCTTATTGATATGGGCTTTCTCCAATATCCAGCGGGCAACAAGTTCGCCTTCGCGTCCCGCATCAGTGGCAATGACCACTTCGCTGACGTCTTTACGGCTTAGCTGCTCTTTAACAGCATGAAATTGCTTGCCTGTCTGCTTTATTACTACAAGCTTCAACTCTTTCGGCAGCATGGGTAAATCCTCCAGCCGCCAGGTCTTATATTTTTCGTCATAGACCTCTGGATCAGACAATGTCACCAGATGACCCAGCGCCCAGGTAACAATATACTTTGGTCCTTCAAGGTATCCATTGCCTTTGTTATTACAATTCAATACCCTTGCTAAATCCCGCCCAACAGAAGGTTTTTCAGCTAATACAACTATTTTACTCATGTTAAACCTCACTATAAAATATACAGCTCTTATTATACCCGTTATTTGCCAAAATTCAATGTAAAGCAAACAAGAAAAAACTGCCGAAAGGAGTTTCCCCGGCAGCATTATACGAGATTAATACTTATTATATTATCAAACGGGCTACTGGTACACCGCCCTCGATATGCTCATCCATTATGGCTTCCACATCGTCTGGGCTTACTGAACCATACCATATATTATCCGGATAGACAACAACAATCGGTCCCTTATCACAAATCCCGAAACAACCGGTGTTTGTTACAAAAACCTCTCCTCCTAATTCACGTTCCTCAATCTCCTCCATAAAATTCGCGACAATTTCCACGCCGTCTTTCGTGTGACAATGGCCTTTTTGTTGACCATTAGGCCGGGAGCTTGTACACACAAAAATATGCTGCTTGGGTTTATTCATAGTTCACTCCTCCTTATTAATATAAAAAGTCGCTAACCCATACCAATTCGGTATAGGGTAGCGACTTCTACGTCACAAAGTATAATTATTTATTAATTGAGTATACGTAAATATATCACTGCTGTCAAGAGATTATTTGTGATCATACCATTATACAGTATGCCTGTCTTTAGACTAAAAAAGAAAACTAATTTCTAAAAAAAACACAATAAGTTATATAAAATTCACTAACACGTGTAATAAATTTAGTAGTATTATTAAGAATAATATTGTAATTTTTTTGTGAAACAGGAGGCAAGTTATGAAACCTTTTATGGATGAAAACTTTTTGTTAACCAACAAAACAGCCGAAACCTTGTATCATGATTATGCGAAAAGCATGCCGATCTTCGATTATCACTGCCATCTAAGCTCTCAGGAAATTGCAGAAAACAAGCAATATAGAAATATTACCGAAGTTTGGTTAGGCGGTGACCATTATAAATGGCGGGCGCTGCGTAGCAATGGCGTAGAAGAACGCTACATAACCGGTGATGCCCCTGACAAAGAAAAGTTCATGAAATGGGCTGAAACCATGCCGCAATGCCTGGGTAATCCACTTTTTCACTGGACTCATTTAGAATTAAAAGAGTACTTTGGTATTGATAAAGTATTATCACCGACAACTGCTGAAGAAATCTGGGAAAAATGTAATGCCATGCTTGGAAAGGACGAGTTCAGAGCCCGTGGTTTGATTGAGCGTTCTAATGTCAAAGTTATCTGCACAACAGATGATCCGGCAGACTCCTTAGAGCATCATATTGCCCTGGCGAAAGACGCTTCCTTTACCACAAAAGTTCTACCTACATTCCGCCCAGACAAAAGTTTCAATATTGAAAAACCCGGTTTTACTGACTGGCTTGCCAAACTAGCAAAAGTATCTGGCACTGACATTAAAAATCTCGATACAGTTAAGGCAGCGTTAAAGCAGCGCCTTGAATTCTTCCATCAGGTTGGCTGCCGCCTTTCCGACCATGCATTAGACCCGATAGTATTTGCAGCAGGAACAGACGCACAGGCTGATGCCGTTTTCCAAAAAGCACTCAAGGGTCAATCATTATCTGACAATGAAGTGGCTTTATATAAAACCAACATTCTGTTGTTCCTGGGCAGACAATATGCCCATCTAGGCTGGGCTATGCAGCTTCACATGGGGACTATTAGAAATAACAATTCCCGCTTGCTAAAACTCCTAGGACCCGACACCGGTTTTGATGCAATAGCTGACTATACCCTTGCAGAACCACTTGCGAAATTTCTTGACGCCTTAGATTCCACTGATGAATTACCAAAAACTATCCTTTATTGCTTAAATCCCCGCGACAACGAATTACTTGGCACCATGATCGGCTGTTTCCAAGGTAATGGCATTCCTGGCAAAATGCAGTTTGGCTCAGGCTGGTGGTTTAATGACCAAAAAGACGGCATGATCAAACAGCTGGTGGCCTTAGCTAATCTTGGCCTGTTAAGCCGCTTTGTAGGTATGCTGACAGATTCGCGCAGCTTCCTCTCCTATACTCGTCATGAATACTTCCGCCGCATCCTCTGCAACCTTATCGGCGAATGGGTGGAGGCCGGCGAATTCCCCAACGACATTGCCTTCTTAGGAGCTGTTGTACAGAATATCTGCTTTAATAATGCCAATAACTATTTTGGCATTGAAAATTAATTGTCGAACACCTATTCTTTGCTCTGCAAAGGGCTGAACTCAAATGAGTTCAGCCCTTTGTTATGGTTGATAGTCTAGCAATAGTTTATAAGTACTCTTTAAACGTTCTTTTTTATTACCCTATTGCTTTGTCAGCAGTTGCCGTTAGTACAACATAAGCTGCATCAGCCTGTACCTTGATTTGCTTAACTTTAGCACACGCATTCTCAACAAATTGCTTATCTTTTATAGACGGAAGATTAATGCGCACATTGTACAGTGCCCCATTAAGTCCTGCATAAGCCATTAGACCTGAAACTGCCGCATCACTGGCTGCGTTAGTATTTCCGATAATAATGACTCGCTCGGCCATCTCGATAATCTCAAGACAACATTCAGCCACACTCAGCGGCAGACTAGCTGCATTTTCCATCGCCTTTTGAATGGCCTGCGAACGAGCACCCTTTTGCTCATCCGTTTCCTTCGGCATCCGATAAGCATCCATAACCTTATTGAATGCAGCGGTGTCTTCATCAATATAGTTTGTTAACTTTTGAGTAAGCTCATCTGCCTTAGCAAGCATTTCCTTGACTTCATTTTGTACATCATTATATTTCTCATTTCCAATAGTAAGACGGCAAACCATAGCAGTTAAAGCTGCCCCTAAAGTCCCTGCTAAGGCCGATATACTTCCACCACCTGGTGCCGGCGAATTAGAAGCTAGCTCGTCTGTAAACGCTAAGATAGTTTTTTCAGCAAGCATCGTCTACTCCTCTTAAGATAAATTTGTTTCCATAACCTGTTTTCGCTCAAACCCTTCAAGCCGCAAATAGAATTCAGCTGCATCTAAGAGAGCCTGCATAGGAGTAAGTCCTACGATTTCACTACCAATTACACTTACCCCGTACCGAGCAGCTTCAAATTTAACAGTTTCAAATACCCGGTGCAGCGGAGTTCCGGTATAATCCACCATGTTGATGGTTACTTGAGCCATATTACGTTCTTCAATCATAACTCCCATAGCCCGAACATCGCGGTAGCCACCTTTGGCTTCACGGATAGCATTGGCAATCTTCTTAGCAATATTCACATCGCTTGTATCAAGATTAATATTATAAGCAATTAAGAATTGACGTGCTCCAACAACAGTTGCTCCCGCAGTTGGATGCATTTTTGCTGGTCCAAAATCGGGATGGCGCTCTGGTTTTACAATCTCCTCTTTGAGTCCTTCGTATTGTCCTTTGCGTACATCAGGCAATTTTTTCCTTGCCGGAGTCTTAGCGGCCGCTTCATAAAGATAAATTGGTATATTTAGCTTTTCCGCAATTTCCTCTCCAAGTTCATTGGCAAGCTGTACACATTCTTCTAACGTAACCTCACTTACCGGAATAAATGGAATTACATCAGTTGCCCCAATACGAGGATGTTCACCTTGCTGCTTCTCCATATCAATAAGTTCTGTAGCTTTGGCGCAAGCATTAAAAGCGGCTTGCTTAGCAGCCTGGGGCTCACCTACAAAAGTCACTACTACTCGATTATGGCTGGCATCTGGTTTCACATCAAGAAGTTTTACCCCCTCGACTTTCTGAACCTCTGCCACTATTGCGTCAATTACTTCTGGCTTGCGTCCCTCACTAAAATTAGGTACACATTCTACAAGTTTAGCCATAAATGCTCCTCCTCTTACACGTTCACTATTTTAATATTTCAAATTACTTATTTCGCTAAATAGTTAATAAACCATACAATATTAGGTATTCCCACAAGGTCAATTAAGACTGCACCGCAGAGTGGAACAATCAGAAACGCTTTGTGCGACATCACTCCATACCGTTCGCATACTGCCCCCATATTAGCAACCGCATTAGGAGTTGCCCCTAAACCATGCCCCATGAGTCCCGCACATATGACAGCAGCGTCATAATCTTTACCCAGCAAGCGGAAAAGTACAAACACAGAAATACACAAAACCATAATTGTCTGTAACACGAGAATAATAACTAGCGGTATTGCCAAATCATATAATTCCCAAATCTTAAGACCCATCATAGCCATAGTAAGGAACATTCCAATAGAAACATCCGCGATAATGTCAATAGGTGTCAAACGAAGCTTTACCCAACCAAAAGCATCATTTAGGTTACGGAAAATAACGGCTATAAACATGGCTCCCACATAGCCCGGAAGAACAAAACCTGTTATTTGCTTGATATAGCCTGATACCCAGCTACCCACTGCCATTACTACCAGAACTAAGGCAAGCATACTTAAAATACTGCGACTGGTCACTTTCTCATCTTCATTGCTAGCGCCAACAGCATCTTGATAGCTTTCGTATTTTTCCGAACTAGTTGTAACAGTTACTTTATACTTATCAATTAGCCATTTTGCAGTTGGTCCCCCAAGTAAACTTCCGGCAATCAAACCATATGTTGCTGAAGCAATAGCCACCGCTGTGGCTCCTTTTACCCCAAGTTGTTCGGCAGTAGGACCAAACGCAGCTGCAGCACCGTGTCCGCCCTCTAGGGATACCGCACCAGCCATGACTCCTAATACCGGATGAAGTCCTAACAGGTATGCCAACGAGGCTCCAAAGGCATTTTGGAATACAGCGATAGCCCAGCATGTTACCAGATAAATTATAAGAGCTACTCCACCTTTACGCAGAAGCCCCAGGCTTCCGCCTAAACCAACTGTTGTAAAGAATGCAACCATAAAAGGCGATTGTAAAGTGATATCCATCTTAAAACCAAGTGCACCTGTTTGTTTAAAAGCAAGAGCCAGAAGTGCAAATGCAAAACCGCCAATTACAGGAGCCGGTATACAAAACTTTTCAAAGAAACTAATTTTTTTCCTAATACCATAACCCATCATAAGTAGTACTGCAGCCAAAGCTGTTGTTGCAACTAAATCCAATTTCATTGTCAAAAGCGTACCTGCATACTCAAAACCCATAATGCTTCACCTCCATTATTTTGCGCGCGCACATAACTATATTGCAATTATTGTGCCAATACTCTTTATTCAGCAAAATCATGGGGGTTTCAAGCTGTTTTCAACTGTGCGTCTGCAAGATCCGGCAAAAATTGCAGGCTCAATATATTATTTTACATATTTAACGTGGCATTTTTTGCAGCCTCTGCATTTTTTTCCGGTTCCAAGCTATATTCTTTAAGTTTATATCTTAGGCTCCGTTCACTAATATCTAACATTTTTGCGGTTTCCCGACGATTACCGTTTAAGAATTTGAGTGTATGCAAAATTACCTTTTGCTCAATCGCCTGCATACATTCCCCGACATACACCGGAATTAAGGTCTTAGAATTACTTGGCTTCATGGCTTGCCCTAGACATACCTCTGTAGGCAAGTCTTCAACACCAATATAAGAACCATCACTAAGCACAAGCATTCTCTCAATAATATTTTCCAATTCGCGAACATTGCCTTTAAATGAATATCTGCATAAGACCTCTAACGCTTGCTGGTTTATGCCTGCAATAGCTTTCCCGATTTTTCGATTATATTTGGAAATAAAATGTTCTACTAATAATGGAACATCCTCTAACCGTTCCCGCAACGGAAACAGATGGATATTAATAACATTGAGCCGATAAAAAAGGTCTTCACGAAATCTCCCTGCGGAAATTTCATTGGCAAAATCCCTGTTGGTAGCACAGATTATGCGAGCATCCACTTTTTTACTTATAGTGGCTCCTACAGGGGTAATCTCCTTTTGCTGTACCGCCCTAAGGAGTTTAGATTGTAAATTTATATCCATCTCGCAAATCTCATCAAGAAATAAGGTTCCTTTATCAGCTAACTCAAAAATTCCTCGCTTTCTTTGTAACGCACCAGTGAAAGCACCTCGTTCATGTCCAAACAATTCACTTTCAAGTAAATTTGGGGGTATTGCAGCACAATTAATTACTTCAAATGGTTCATTTTTTCTATTACCAGTAAAATGTATGGCACGAGCTACTAGTTCTTTACCAGTACCGGTCTCCCCAGTAATCATTACATTTGTATCCGTATTTCTCACTTTTTCAATCAAAGTAAATACATTGCGTACGGCCTGAGATCTGCCTATTATTCCGGTCTGTTCGTACTCACGGAAAAGCTTGTCAGCATAATGTTCGACCCGGCTACTTAACTTGAGATAGTTAGTTGCATTCTCTAATAAAACCCGCAATTCTTCCATATTAATAGGTTTCGTAATATAGTAAAATGCACCTTGCTTCATAGCAGCCACAGAAGATTGGATGCTGCCATAGGCTGTCATAATTATTACCATTGCTGACGGTCTGAGTTCTTTTATTTTTGTTAACACTTCTAAACCATCTGTTTTGCCTAACCGCAAATCCAATAGCACAAGATCAAATTCCTGAGCTGTAAATAATTCTAGTGCAACTTCTTCATTGGTTGCGGTATAAACTTCATACTCATTTTCAAGTGCAAACGCGAGTGAAGAGCATATCGGTTCTTCGTCATCTATGATTAATAATTTAAACATTTTTTTCACCTCTGACACAACTTCGTGGTAATTCTATATATAACTTTGTCCCAATACCAAGCATACTTTCTGACCATATCCGCCCATTATTTTCGCGAATCAACTTATAACTAATGGCTAACCCTAATCCTGTTCCTTGTAGCTTTGTTGTGAAAAAGGGATCAAATATTTTACATATAATTTCTTCGTTCATCCCTGAACCACTGTCTTCAATTAACATAATGACAGCAACATCATTTTCTGTACACGAAATTGCAATTTCTTTCTTTTCCCGTTCTTCCATTGCCTCAATGGAGTTAAGCAAACTATTTATCAGCACCTGTTGCATTTGCTGTTTGTCAGCAAACACCAATAGTTGGTCATCAATATTATTTGTAATTGAAATACCATGTTTTTCAATATGACCGGTAAATAGTATCAAAATAATCTCGACAAGTTGTTTTATATTGAATATTTCCGGACTCGGTTTACGGGGTTTTGCATATTCAAGCAAGCTATTAACCATCTTGTTGATCCGCTCTACCTCCTGTGGAACAAAGCGGCTTATCTGCTGTCTGAAAGAGGTGTTATCATACTTTACCGGCAATAACTCAGTAAACATCTTTATTGAAGTAAGCGGTGTTCGTATTTCATGAGCTATTCCAGCCACCAAGTTGCCTAATGCTTCCATTTTATCTTTGCGGATAAGTTGTTCCTGCATTGTCTTTTCTAACGTAACATCACGAAAACTAATTACAATACCCTCTATCCTTTCTTCTTGCGATAATAAACAAAGGGTATATTTGATACTATAACCGTTAGTATTTTTTTCTCCTCGGATAATATTTTCATTTTTACTAAAAATCTTGTTAAGATCATCTTGAGGAAAGAAATCAATTATTGGCGTATCGGCATAATGTAAACCACTCGCGTTATCAAAGCCAGTATACTGAAGTGCATAATCATTAATAAATTGTATTATGCCTTCTTGATTTATAGTTATAATGCCGCTATAACCACTATTTAAGATTCTCCCCTTATGAAGATTCTCGCGTCGGATATATTCGTTTTTTTCCAAAAGGACTTCATTGATGCCTTGTATTTCACGAGTTCGTTTAGCAACCTCTTTACGCAATACATAACTAATATGTCCCGCTGCCATAAGTCCTACAAACAGCACAATTGCTACTATCATTACTATGGTAAGACGATCTTTATAGTAGGCAGGTGGATGATCTACTAACTCACCAAACCATTTTTTATAAATTTTTTCATAGGTTCCATTCTTTTTAATCTCATAAATGCCTTTATTAATGGTTTTAACCAGCTCGAGATTACCCTTTTTGACAGCAACCCCGTACATATGTGGGTCAATATCCGGACCGACCATTTTCACTTTGTCAATGTGATTGTTTCGCTGCAAAATATATTGACCTGCTAATTTATTACCAATTACAGCAGTTACCTCACCTGCAAGCAATAAATTGAAGGCTTCTTCCTGGTTTGGCACAGCTACCACGGTAAATGCAGCGTGACTTGTAAGATTCTGATAAGCAATATCACCTTTCTGGACAGCTACTTTATGTCCCCGTAGTTCATCTAAATCAGAAATATACGTGCCATTACCAACAAAAACAACTTGGGCACTTGTGATATACTCATCTGAAAAGTCATACTTATTGATTCGATCTTTATCATGCTTCATTCCTTGGATTGCATCGATTTCTCCGTTATCTAGAGCCTGAAGCGCATCAGCCCATGTCATGGGTCTAAATTCAATTTCAATGCCACTTTGCAATGCAACAGCTTTCATGATGTCAACATTAAATCCACGGTAAGCCTTGTTGTCTTCTTTTGAAGAAACATATTCATATGGCGGAAAATTATCATCTCCGCCAATAATATACACCTTATGCCCCTCCTCACTGCCAAAAACAGGCACCACAGCCAACTGAACCATCATTATCCATATAATAAACAAAAGTATTTGTCCAACATTTTTATTGCAATTCTTCTGCACGTTATAATACTCCTATTCCTAGCTTATGTTTTAGAGTGTAACACAATAACACAACTTTCGCAGTATCAAGTTATCAATTATCGACATTGCTCTACTAAATAAGTATCTATGCTATAATTAATTATTAAATGACTAGCTATTTTGAATGGAGGAAATCGTATGTCCTACAATGCCGAATTGATTTTGCAGCAAGATCAAACTACCAGCAATTGGTCAGGCGGCACAACAACGCAAATTGCTATTTTCCCCAAACTGGCTGTTTATGCTGAACGCAATTTTATTTGGCGTATTAGCTCGGCTCGTGTTGAATTAGAAGAATCAGAATTTACTTCTTTACCTGGAATTTGGCGACACATCATGGTTCTGGACGGTGAAATGCGACTTGAACATGCCGGCCATCATAATTGCTACCTGAAACCCTATGAACAAGACAGCTTTAGCGGTGATTGGACAACCAAAAGCTTTGGGAAAGTTCGCGATTTCAATTTAATGCTGGCTAGGGGTTCTACCGGCAATCTGACTGCAACTTCTTTGGCACCATATGAAACTGCGCCTATAGACCTACATAGTTTTGATTCAAACCTCTATTCCCAAAAGACTACAGCATTTTATTGTGTTGACGGAGCACTAACCATCAATATTTCATGCGACATATACAAGCTAACCCCCGGAGATATGTTACTGATAACAAGCAGTGAACCTACTAACACGCTACAAGTCAATATAATCAACACTAGAAACGAGTTTTCTCATATAGTTAAATCAGACATCAATTATTGATTTTATCCGGTGACTAACCCATAGCGGACTTTCACCGCCTAGTTACTGCCTATGCCGGGCGAACTTAAAACGCACTATTTGCCTGCCGGCAAATAGTGCGTTTTGATTTGTATTACTTATTCTTTAGCAGCAGCAGCTTCAGCTATAGCTTCATCATACATCTTAGCTAAACGCTTGTAGGAATCGCGTCTCTCCACTGCATCTTTAGCTGTTTTGTCAAACAATTCGTCAGCTTGCTCAGGGAACAATTTCTTGAGCGAGGAGTAACGAACCTCACCCATGAGGAATTCCTTGAAGTCAGCGCTAGGTTCTTTAGAATCAAGGCTGAACGGATTCTTGCCAAGCTCTTTAAGTGCTGGATTGTAACGATACATAGACCAGTAACCGGCTTCAACAGCGCGCTTACATTCCAGCTGGCTGTTGCCCATACCCAGTTTCAAACCATGGTTGATACACGGCGAGTAAGCAATAATGAGGGACGGACCAGGATAAGCCTCGGCCTCGGCAATCGCCTTGAGAGTTTGTGCCTTATCGGCACCCATGCAGATTTGAGCTACATAAACATAGCCATAACTCATAGCCATCATGCCTAGGTCTTTCTTCTTAGTTTTCTTGCCACTGGCGGCAAATTGCGCGATAGCAGCGGTCGGGGTAGCTTTGGAAGATTGTCCGCCAGTGTTGGAGTAAACCTCGGTGTCAAATACAAACACGTTTACATCTTCGCCGGAAGCCAGAACATGATCCAGACCGCCGTAGCCGATGTCGTACGCCCAACCGTCACCACCGAAAATCCACTGTGAACGCTTGAGGAAGAAGTCTTTGTAGCTATAGATTTCATCAAGGAGCGCATTGCCCTTAGCAGCTTCTAACGCGGTGCAAAGCTTGTCGGCCCGCTCACGGGAACCATTACCAATTTCTTTCTTAGCCAGCCACTCTTCAAGAGCAGCTTTAACATCACCGGTTGCAGTGGCTAAAGCTTGGGTTACTTTTTCAGTCAGGCGATCGCGGATTTGCTTAACAGCAACCTGCATACCCAGACCAAACTCAGCATTATCTTCAAACAGGGAGTTAGCCCAAGCCGGACCATGACCGCACTTATCAGTGCAGTACGGAGTAGCCGGTGCCGAAGCGCCCCAGATAGAGGAACAGCCGGTAGCATTGGCAATCATCATACGGTCACCGAACAACTGAGTTACCAGCTTGGCATAAGCTGTTTCCAGACAGCCGGCGCAAGAACCGGAGAACTCAAGATACGGAGTCTCAAACTGACTGCCTTTAACGGTTTCTTTGTTAACCGGGTTTGGCTTCTTAGAGAGAGACATAGCATATTCCCAGAGATCAGTCTTAGCCATTTGGCTTTCAATCGGCTGCATAGTAATAGCCTTTTCTTTAGCCGGGCAAACCTGTACGCAATTGCCGCAGCCGGTGCAATCCAGCGGCGATACAGCCATGTGGAACTGATAGTCGGTGCCAGTTGCCTTCTTAGTATTAAAGCCGGCCGGTGCGTTTTTAACCTCTTCTTCACTTACAAGAATCGGTCTGATTGCAGCGTGCGGACAAACGAACGAACATTGGTTACACTGGATACATTTTTCAACATCCCATTCAGGAACGTCCACAGCAATGCCGCGTTTCTCGTAAGCAGATGTTCCCATCGGGAAGGTGCCGTCAGTAATGCCCATTTCTTTAAGCACACTAACCGGCAGCTTATCACCCTCAGTGCGGTTCATCGGAATAACTACTTTCTCAATGAACTCAGGCACTTTCTTGGCAGCCACGGCAGCGTCCTGAGCAGTTTTCCAGGCGTCAGGCACATTGATTGGTACCATGGCATTGATACCCTTATCAATGGCCGCAAAGTTCATGTTAACGATTTTCTCACCTTTAAGTCCATACTCGTCAACAACAGAATCTTTGAGATACTTTACAGCATCCTCAATAGGAATAATGTCAGCTAATTTAAAGAAGGCCGACTGCATAATCATGTTGATGCGGCCACCAAGACCAATCTCTCTGGCAATTTGCACGGCGTTGATTGTATAGAATTTGATATTGTTGTTGGCAATGAAATTTTTAACATTGGCCGGCAGATTAGCTTCCAATTCACTCTCATTCCAGATGCAGTTTAAGAGGAAGGTACCGCCCGGTTTTAAACCGGCTACAACATCATATTTAGTAACATAGGATTGGTTATGACAAGCAATAAAATCAGCTTTGTTAATGAGATACGGTGACTTAATAGGCTTTTTGCCAAAGCGCAGGTGCGAAACCGTTATGCCGCCAGACTTTTTGGAGTCATAGGCAAAATAACCTTGTGCATACATATCGGTCTTGTCACCAATGATTTTGATAGCCATTTTATTAGCACCAACAGTACCGTCAGAACCCAGACCCCAGAATTTGCAAGCGCGGGTACCAGCAGGAGTAGTGTCAATATCGGCACCAAGTGGCAGCGATGTGTTAGTAACATCATCAACGATACCAATGGTGAAGTTATCTTTAGGAGCGTTAGCTTTGAGGTTATCATAAACAGCCAGAATTTGAGCTGGAACAACATCCTTGGAGCCCAGACCATAACGTCCGCCAACGATAACCGGCTGCCATTCGCCGCCATAGAAAGCGTTTTTAACATCAAGATACAAAGGCTCGCCTGCACAACCTGGCTCTTTGGTACGATCAAGAACAGCAATCTTAGTTACTGTCTTCGGAATATACTTAAGGAAATGCTTTATCGAGAACGGACGATACAGGTGAACTGTCAATAAGCCAACCTTTTCGCCATTAGCATTTAGATAGTCAATTGTTTCTTCAATAGTTTCGCAGACAGAACCCATAGCAACAATAAGACGATCAGCATCGGCAGCTCCATAATAGTTGAACAGGTGGTATTCCCTGCCGGTAACTTCTTGGACTTTGGCCATATACTTCTCAACGATTTCGGGCAATTCATTATAATACACGTTAGAAACTTCACGGCCTTGGAAATAGATGTCAGGATTTTGAGCAGTTCCGCGAGTAACAGGGTGGTTAGGGTTAAGCGCACGCTGACGGAAAGCGTCAATCGCATCCTTATTAACCATTTTAGCTAAATCATCATAGTCCCAGGTTTCAATTTTTTGAACCTCATGGGAGTTACGGAAACCGTCGAAGAAGTTTACGAACGGTACACGGCCTTCAATAGCGGCACAGTGAGCAACCGCGGCTAAGTCCATTACCTGTTGTACACTGCTTTCAGCAAGTAAGGCAAAACCGGTTTGACGAGTTGCCATAACGTCTTGATGATCACCGAAAATATTAAGTGCGGAAGCGGCAACGGCACGAGCACTTACATGCAGTACCCCTGGAAGTAACTCACCGGCAATTTTGTACATATTAGGAATCATCAGCAACAAGCCTTGCGATGCGGTAAACGTAGTAGTCAATGCGCCGGCTTGCAACGAACCATGAACTGCACCGGCGGCGCCAGCTTCAGACTGCATTTCGACAACTTTTACAGTCTGCCCAAAAATATTCTTGCGTCCTTCAGCAGACCAACTATCAACGTTTTCTGCCATATTGGACGACGGTGTAATCGGGTATATTGCGGCAACCTCTGTAAAAGCGTATGCTACGTGGGCTGCTGCTGCATTGCCATCCATAGTTTTCATTTTTGCCATAAGGATCCCTTCCTTTTCATATGTATTAGAATTAGCAGTTAATTGGTGCTATTAGGCTCCAATCACTACAATAAAACACCCTTGTTTAATAACAATCGTTTTATAGATTCTTTGAAAATTGGCATAATCCTGCTTAAAAATGAAATTTTTGTGCGTTAACGCTAATTTTTTTTGTTTTTTAGCGAATAACAATTGCAAATGTTTGTTGAATTCATAATTTAGCTATGATATAATCAATTCTGATTATTTAAAATTTGAACTTTGCTTAGTTTATGTGAATTTTTTCTTTTTTACTGCTCCTTTCTACAAGTTAATTTTTTCTTTTTAGATAATACCCACTCTACTAATGCATAAATACCCAAGGAGGATTTTTAGCATTGAAAAACGAGCAGTATCTTTTACTTGATTCAAAATTTGCACAATCGCTCACAAATATAATTGCTGCCGAACTTAATCAAAACATCATTATCTGCGATCATCAGGGTGTAATTATAGCTGCCTATGATAGGAAACGCCTCTCCAAGGTTCATGAAGGCGCCGCTAATATGCTAAATTCAGGCAATATTCGTGAGTTTTCCATCACCGCCGAAGATGAAAAATTTCTAAAAAACGTCCGCAGAGGCTATGATGTACCCATTGTCGTCGACGGCCGATGCCTGGGTGTTATTGGAGTTACTGGCGAGCCAAGCGAAGTCGCGCTTTACGCCAGGCTAGCGGCCCGTTTTGCTGTAGCAACGGTAGAATCTAATTCCCGCCAGCGAAGGTTAGTCCAGGCGCTAAAAGATAAGGAAGAATTGCAGTCAATTTTGCTAAATAAAATGATCGAAGTCCAGGAAGAAGAACGAAAGAAGATTTCCCGCGAGCTGCATGATGAGATTAGTCAGTCCCTTACCTCCATTATCGTTGGTCTCAGAATGCTTTCTGAGCAGGTCGACGGCTCCAGGGAACGAAGACTCATTCTGGAAATGCGAGATCTTGTATCCAAAACGTTAGACAATGCCCACAGACTTGCCGTTGAATTGCGCCCGGCTCTGCTAGACGATCTGGGTCTGGTTGCAGCTGCCCAACGTTATATCGAAAATTACTCTCAAAAATACGGCATTACGGCTGACATCAATTTTGCCGGCCTATCCCGTGAACGTTTTAGGCCGGAAATTGAGATTACGCTATACCGGATTTTGCAAGAAACCTTAACTAATATTGCCAAACATGCTCGAGCGACCAACGTAAAGGTAAGTTTGAAAAAAACACGTCGCAAGATCAATTTTTCCATCACCGATAATGGTGTTGGCTTTTCTCCTGAGTCTTTACGAAATTCACTAGTAAACAATAGCCTCGGTATCTATGGCATGCGGGAGCGAGTTGCTTTACTTGCCGGCTCCTTCACCATTGAATCAGCCGTAGGAGCCGGCACTACCATTACCGTAGTAATTCCACTCAAAGATAAAAGAGATATTACCAGCGGCCCCAAGGGGTAATACTCCTTTAGGGCAAGGTGGCCGAATACCCTTTATTTTTTACCAGTACCAGCTTGATAGGCTTTGTCCAATAATTGGACAACATGGAGACAATCCTGATTCATGTTATTTTGTACCAGACCGTCGTTAATGTGCATCCGACAAGAGCCGCAACTAGTGGCTACCGTATCAGCCTTGGTGGTCTTGATATCAGCAATTTTTCGATCATTAATTTTTCGTGACATTTCATAATTTGCCAAACTGAACGAGCCGCCGGCCCCGCAGCAACGGGCCGGTTCTTTCATTTCCACAAATTTGATACCTGGAATGGCATTTAGAATTTCTCGTGGCTGCTTAGTAATCTTTAAGCCTCTAACCATATGGCAAGGATCATGGACAGTCACGGTAGCATCGACAGTACCCAAATTGTCTTTTCTAAAATGCAGCACGTCAGTTAGGAATTCGCTGATTTCGTATGTTTTTGCCGCTAATTTTTCGGCTTTTTCATACAGGTTCTTATCATCGTGGAACATCTCAGGATATTCCTTCTTGAAAGCTTCCGCGCATGAACCGCAGGCGGCTACAATATAGTCCGCACCAGCTTGTGTAAACGTCTCAATATTATGCTTAGCAAAAGTTTTGGCCAATTCCACATCGCCTGACATATAAACCGGTGTGCCGCAACAGTGCTGCATTGCAGGCAGTATAACCTCTACATCATTCGCTTTAAGCACATTGATGACAGATTGTCCAATATCGGTATACACATAATTAATAGTGCAGCCGGCAAAAAAAGCCACCTTCATTTTAGGCTTTGGTACTGTTATCGTTGTGGGATACTGACTTAAGAGCGGCGTAGCAGCAAAGGGAGCCAAGACCCGCTTACGGTCAAGACCGGGAATCGGGAAACGAGCGACAACTGCCATGCGCCGGGGTAATTTTTTCATTTGTAGTGGTCCAAACAAACCAGCCATCCGCAAGGCGAAGTTAAACAGTGTTCGATTAGATAACAAGCGAAACACATTTTTTTTGATCGGATGCAACCCGCGCTTCTTTACTGCTGCCTGACGGCCGCGCAGAATTAATTCATCGGCTTTGACACCACATGGACACTTATCGGCGCAGGCCTTACAGGACAAACACATTGCCATGCGCTTATCAAAGTTCTCAGTAATTTCAGCCTTGCCGGTTAAAACGGCTTCAATAAGAGCCAGTTTCCCCCTGGCAACTTGCGACTCAACGTTGAGTTCTTTATATATTGGACATACTTCCATGCAGTTACCACACTTCATACAGTTGGCAATGGCATCTTGAATGTCCTCCAACAATTGTTTATCCTCACTCATAGTTAACACTCCCCGACAAGTTTTCCAGGATTAAGGATACAGTTGGGATCAAGTGCTTTTTTAATGGATTTCATCACACTCATACCAACAGCACCAAACTGGTCTTCCATGTACGGCAGCTTACCAAGGCCAATTCCATGTTCACCGCTCAATGTGCCGCCAAGAGCAATCGCAGCACCAAATATATCATCCATAGCTTTATAGACACGTTGCATTTCTTCTTTGTCCCGCAGATCACACACAATAGTCGGGTGCATGTTACCATCGCCAGCATGGCCAAAGGTACCAATAGTTACCTTATGTTTAGCTGCAGCATCATTAACCGCACGAATCATATCAGGAACTTTGCTCCGCGGGACAGTAGCATCTTCGACAAAAGTGGTTGGCCGCAGTTTGGCCAGTGCTGGTAGAGCGGCACGACGGGCAGCCCATATTCTGTCACGTTGGGCAGCGTCTTTGGCAACTTGAATTTCATCAGCTTTGTTAGCCTTTAAGACTTCAATAACTTTTGCAGCTTCCTTTTCAACTACTTCAGGGATTCCATCCACTTCAATAAGCAGTACTGCTTCGGCATTAACAGGCAGACCAACATGGGCATAGTCTTCCACTGTGCGAATAGTGGCGTTGTCCATAATTTCCAGAGTGGCCGGGATTACCTTGTTAGCAATAATGGCCGATATGGCACTACCGGCATTATCCAGATTGGAGAATATCCCCATCATTGCCTTTCTTGCTTCAGGAGCCGGAACAAGTTTGACAATAATCTTAGTAATTACTCCCAAAGTCCCCTCAGAACCCGTAAATAATTTTGTCATATCATAGCCGGCTACATCTTTGACATTTTTACCGCCGCACTGCATCACTCTGCCATCGGCAAGAACTACTTCCAAGCCCATGACATAGTGTTTTGAAACACCATATTTGAGCCCCCGAAGGCCTCCGGCATTTTCCGACACTGTACCTCCAAGGGTAGCAGTTGCCACCGTACCCGGATCAGGTGGGTAAATAAGTCCAAATTCTTCAACAGCCTTGTTTAAAGTACTTACTATTACTCCCGGTTCAGCCACTGCCACCAGGTTGGCAGCATCCACTTCAATAATCTTCTGGAAACGCGTCATAAGTAAGACTATGCCGCCTTTCATAGGAACCGTGCCGGCACTTAAATTAGTACCTGAACCCCGGGGATAAACCGGTATTTTTTCGCTGTTGGCCAAAGCAAGAACTTTCGAAACTTCCTCGGTATTTCCTGGAGATATAACCACTTCCGGCATATGTGAGTATCCCGGGGTTGCGTCATAGGAATAGCACACAAGATCCTCATAGGTCGTAAGGACATACTGATCGCCCACAATTTTTTTAAACGCATCGATATGATGACTTTGCATTTATTTCTCCTCCTTTATGAATAAAGACCAAAAATACTGAAATTCCAGAAAATATTGACTTCAGCGAAAGCTCTAGTCTGTATATTAATATTGTCTCGAGATTACACCCTTCTGTAAATCAGGCGAAAACAGTAAAAAACTGTAGAAATATCCCTACTCTTCATGAGGGACAAATTCCTACAGTTTGCAAAAAAATTCACAAGACATGGTCATGTGAATTTTTTTATGTGTTTATTAATTTATATTTTATCGCATAATTCACCAGCTCAGATTTCCGGCGCACCTTAAGTTTATCCATAATGCGCGAGCGGTAGGTATCAATGGTTTTGGGGCTAAGGGAAAGCCTTGCGCCAATTTCGCCATTAGTATATCCCCGAGCCAGAAACCGAATCACTTCGCGTTCGCGGCTGCTGAGAAGAATATATGGATCTTGCTGGTCAGGGCCTTCATCAGAAGTCCGCAAGAGATTTTCCATTAATTTTTCCGAAAGGCTTTCCGGTAAAAATTTCTTACCCGAATGCACCTTGATAATACCTTCAATCAGTTCAGTATCCGCCGATTTTTTTAATATGTACCCATCGGCTCCTGCCCGCATAACTTCTTTGACATACTCCTCATCATCATACATGGTTAAGACCAAAATCCGGCAGGAAATACCACGATGCCGAATCTCCTTGATACATTCAGCGCCCCCCATTACCGGCATGGCTAAATCAAGAATGAGAACATTAGGCTTGCTCTTTTCCAGCATTTCCAACGTTTCCAAGCCGTTGGATGCCTCACCCACCACTTTAAACTGGGGATGATAATTCAGCATCGCCTTAAGACCGGAGCGCAACACAGAGTGGTCATCGGCAATGGCAATACGAATTTTATCCATAGATTTCTCCTTACACTATAAGTTGTTTTCCTTAGCAAACAACACTACACAACTTTCATAACACCGCAACATGTATCAGGTTAGATTTAAAATATCACAGTTTTCTCGAATAGTAAATCCTAAATTGGCAAAATTGCAAGAACGCCGTCACAAATGCTATTTATTTACAATTTAGCTGTAGAAACGTGAAACTTTCCACGAATTGTAAGAAATATCCTACAAGCATTTTACTGTGTATACCTGATTTACAACCACCAACTTTTAACGGCATAATTTAGAATAATTAATCACATATTTCTTAATATTCTGTCGAGATTTGTATTGTCAATCAATTCTTAGGGGGATACAATTTATGAAAAAAGGGTGCCCTCGTTGGAAACAAGTTTTATCGACCACAAATCATGGCTCTCACTTATTTGACGAATTTGAAATGCGAGCCAAAAATGCTTCCGCGACGGTTTTTCGCGTAAAAACAATAGTTGAAGCACGAGAAACACTGCTCCAATTTGTTAAAGATGCCAATGTTAACAAGGTAGTAGCTGCAGATAGTCTGCTGCAGCAGGCTGCCGGCATAAATGATGCAATCAAATCCCTTGGTATTAACGTTTATAGTAAGCCTAGCGAAATTGCCATCCATGCTGAAACAGCCGACATCGGCATATCTGGCGTTGAATTTGGTATCGCCGAAGCAGGCAGCGTCTGTCAGGATGCCTCTTCCATTGAAAGCCGCCTGGTTTCAACCCTACCTCCGATACATGTGGTTTTTTTTAACAGTACCAACATCGTACCGGGAATTGAGGATGCCATGAATATTCTCTCTGAAACTTATGACCGTGGTTATATTAGTTTTATAACTGGGCCTAGTCGTACAGCCGATATTGAAAGGGTTCTCACTGTTGGTGTTCATGGCCCCAGCCGCTTAATCATTATAGCGGTTGATGAACAAGTTGAAGGAGGTGTAGAGGCTTGGAAGGAAAACACCGCAATATAAAACACGAAATTGACCAAAAGCTAAATGATGAAGTGTTACGGACGGCACTTGCCCGGTTTGCTGAAGCCTACCCCCAATCTCGTGCCAAAGCCTATGAGAATGTTGCTGACATCGAAGCCTTACGCGAGTCATTAAAGAAAATGAAGCAAGACACAGTTGCTAAAATAGAAGTTATTGCCGATCAATTCGAGGCTGAAGCCACACGTAGAGGAGCCAAGGTCTTTCGTGCCGCAAACGGTGACGAACTAAAGAAATATATAATTGACCTTTGTAATGCGAAAAATGCAACGCGAATTGTCAAATCAAAATCTATGGCCTCAGAAGAAATTCACCTTAATGATGCATTAGAAGCAGCCGGACTCCGTGTTAAAGAAACCGATCTCGGCGAATGGATCATCGCGTTAGCTGGCCAAAAGCCATCACATATGGTCATGCCGGCCATTCACCTCAACCGCCAGCAAGTCGCTGAATATTTTTCTCAAGAGCTCAACCAGGAAATTCAACCAGATATCCCACTCATGGTACAAGTTGCCAGAAAAAATCTGCGGGAAGAGTTTTTACAGGCAGATATGGGGATTACCGGTGCAAACTTTGGGATAGCAGAAAATGGCGCTATCGGTTTGGTAACTAACGAAGGTAATGCCCGTCTTGTTACAACACTGCCCCGTATTCATGTTGTCATTATCGGTTATGAGAAACTCATCCCCACAATCAAGGACGCAACACCCATTCTTCGCACCCTGCCACGCAATGCCACCGGCCAGTGCCTCACAAGTTATGTGAGCATGATCTCCGGCTCAGTTCCAACGTTAGTGAAAAAAGATGGTCAGTGGGTAGAAGACGATAAAGAACTACATATAATTATGCTGGATAATGGCCGCCTCACCGCAGCGAAAGACGAAAAATTCAAACAGATTTTTCAATGTGTACGTTGCGCTTCTTGCTTAAATGTTTGCCCTGTTTACCTGCTAGTTGGCGGACATGTGTACGGCCATATTTATTCTGGAGGTATTGGCGCTATTCTGACTGCCTTCCTCAATAGCCAGAAAGATTTTGAGGCAATTAATGAACTATGCATTGGTTGTCGTAAATGTACAACCATTTGCCCTGGCAAGATAGACATACCCGGGCTGATTGAAGAGCTGCGAATTCGCTCAGTTAAGGAGCATGGCTTACCTTTCACCGTCCAAACTATTTTTGACAATATTCTTTCCAACCGAAAAGTCTTTCATTCCTTACTGCGCGTCGCCTCGGTTAGCCAAAAACCCTTCAAGTCCGGCGACTTCATCCGACATCTCCCATTGTTTTTAGCCGGACTTACTAAAGACCGCAGCCTTCCAGCCATAGCTGATTCACCGCTGCGGGACAGGGTAGCAAATATCACAAAACAACTGGACAAGCCGGTAAAAAAAGTCGCCTTTTTCAGTGGCTGCAACATTGACTTTGTCTTTCCTGAAACCGGCGAATCTGTCTACAAGGTTCTTCAAGACCTCAATATCCAGGTAGTATTTCCCGAAGGCCAAAGCTGTTGCGGCAAACCAGTTATCGGTATGGGTGACCTGGAAACTACTAAGAAGATTGCTAAACAAAATATTACGGCTTTTGAAAAGGCTGATATTGATTATATTATTGCTGCTTGTCCAAGCTGCACCGAAACTCTTCATGTTACTTATGCCGAAATCTTGGCTGATGACCCTGCTTGGGCCAAACGTGCCGCAGAATTCGGTCATAAAGTACGCGAGTTTTCGCAATTTATAGCTGAGCAATATGGCGAAGCTGGCCGCCTAGATAAACCATCGTCCGGCGGCATCAAAGTCACAGTCCATGACTCCTGCCACATGAAACGGGTGCTTAACATTCACGAAGAGCCGCGCACTCTTTTAAAAAATACACCGGGATATGATCTGGTGGAAATGAAAGACTGCGATAAGTGCTGCGGCATGGCCGGCGCCTTTGGCATGAAGTACCCGGAATTGTCGGTGCCGCTACTTAAGCAAAAAATTCAAAATGCCAAAGATTGCGGAGCACAGGTTATTGCCGTTGGCTGCCCTGCCTGCATGATGCAGCTAAGGGGCGGCGTTGATAAGCAAGCTCCGGAAATATCGGTAAAACATATTGCCGATATCCTCGCTGAAAAGATCGACAAATAATGTTTTGTCCAGTTCTTTTCCTGCGTAATAAGACCTCACTGTCTATCGAAAATAGAGACCTTTTACTATCTTGAAGGGAGGGAAATAGCAAAATTTACAGTGAGGTCAAATATAACAAAATTAATTTAAGGGGTGTTGAATAAAATGACGTGGATTCAAGACTATAACCCTTTGGGAAACATATTTCTTTCAGCGCTTGTTGCTGCCATTCCGCTATTTATCTTATTATATATGCTAGGCATCAAGCGTTCCAAAGGGCATAATGCCGCTTTTTTCGGCCTGCTTTCTGCCATCTTGGCAGCCGTACTAGTTTTTAAAATGCCTGTTGGCCTTGCTGCCAGCGCTACACTACTCGGTGCTTTTTATGGGATCTTTCCCATCGTTTGGATAGTTATCACCGCCATCTGGGTGTATAACATGACTGTAGAGTCTGGTGAATTTGAAATCATCAAGAATTCGCTGGCTTCAATTACCGATGACCGCCGGCTGCAAGCCATCTTTATCGCGTTTGCCTTTGGCTCCTTCATCGAAGGAACTGCCGGTTTTGGAACACCTGTTGCCATTACTGCGGCCATGCTGGTTGGCCTTGGTTTTAACCCGGTATATGCCGCCGGCATCTGCCTTGTTGCTAATACCGCGCCGGTTGCTTTTGGCGCTATCGGTATCCCAGTAGTAGTACTTGGTCAGGTAACTGGTATTGATCAAATGCACTTAAGTCAAATTGTTGGTCGTCAATTGCCCTTCCTCGCAGTTATTGTTCCCTTGTGGGTTGTTGTACTGATGTGCGGCTGGAAACGGTCGATGGAAGTACTGCCAGCGGTACTTGTGGCTGGTTTATGCTTTGCCTTAACTCAATTCTTTACGTCAAACTATGTAAGTGTGTATCTACCGGATATTACCTCTGCCTTAGTTACCATTATCGGCCTGTTGATTTTCCTCAAAATCTGGAAACCAGCTAAAGTCTGGCATTTCCCTGATGAGAAACCTTCTGCTGAAGGCAAAGTAGAGTTAAAATATTCCGGTATGGAAGTTTTACGCGCCTGGGCGCCGTACATCATCTTGGCTATACTGGTATTCCTCTGGGCAGACGATAAGTTTGTCGGATTTAAAAAGGTACTGGTCGGGTGGGAAAAAGCTCTGGGTTTATCCTACGTCGCCTGGCCTGGACTCCATAATCTGGTTATCAAAGCTGCGCCTGTTGTAGCTAAAAATACCCCATACGCTGCAACCTATGGTATGAACTTCTTATCTGCGGCTGGAACTGCTATCTTCTTCTCGGGTATTCTCTCTCTGTTTATCATTCCTAACTATGGCTTTGGCCGGGCAATTGCTTGCTTCTTCCGTACCATTAAAATTATGGTTTTCCCGATTTGCACCATTGCCATGATTCTTGGCTTAGCTTATATTATGAACTACTCGGGCATGAGCTCAACCTTGGGACTAGCCTTTACCGCCACTGGTGGAGCCTTCCCGTTCTTTGCACCGATTCTCGGCTGGTTGGGTGTGTTCCTTACCGGTTCTGATACTTCTGCCAACGCTTTATTCGGCTCAATGCAGAAGACCGCAGCCCAGCAACTTAATCTTGATCCAGCCCTTATTGCAGCTTCCAACACCTCAGGTGGTGTTTGCGGCAAAATGATCTCTCCGCAGAGTATTTCGGTTGCTACTGCTGCTACCGGGCTTGTCGGTCAGGAATCAACCATCTTCCGTTTCGCACTACCCAATAGTATAGCCATGGTTATTTTCATCGGCATTCTGACTTACCTCCAAGCAACAGTATTACATTGGATGTTACCATAAACAAAATACTCCTCGTCCAGCAGGGTGGCAGACCAAGTCTGCCACCCTGCTGTTTTATCAACGTGCCTATACTAATAAATTAAAATGATTTTGAATAAAGTATGCATAATTAATCCAAACAGGGGGCATCCTACTATTTAAATGATTTTGGAGGTGACGGGATGGGCGATAAAAAACCTGGCCGCGGCCCTAAGAAGAGTAACAAAAAATCGCCAGTAGGCAGTTCCCAGGAAAGTGCTGTGAAAAAGTAAAATACACTTACCATCTGCAAAAAACTCCCAATTTCATAAATTGGGAGTTTTTTTACAGGTAAGAGCTACTTTATAATGCGGCCCAGCCCATGGCACACTCATTAATTCTGATAAAGGCAGCCAACTGGTGTCTGCTGGTAACGGTTGACCTGACAGCCATTCACAGTGGTAAAAGGATATATCCCATTTACGATGACTAAAGATATGGACATAATCACAGGCATGTTCCTTGATACGTACCTCTTGATGATACTTCTTCCGCAGCCCCTCCGCTAACCGTTCCACATCAATATCACTCTCGGTTATTTCAAAGACTGGGAATTCCCACATTCTTGCCAACAATCCGGTTGCCGGACGCTTGTGTACCAAGTAATGCTCCTCCCGCAAAATCAACCCGGCAGTCAACCTCACCAGATTCGGCGCTTTTTTCACCGGTCGCACAGGCAATGTATTCTGAACTTCCCGCGCATATGCTTCGCACAGGTTAGTCAGCGGACAACCTTCACAC
>JAEZVB010000095.1 GCA_023443285.1 Bacillota bacterium | reverse complement strand
TATTCAGTCAGACTGATATTTTAAGATTTATGGATACAAAAGCGGCAGCGAACACCATGGTAGCGTTTTTAGTGGATGCACTAGGTATTACACCGGATAAGATTCAACGGGTATATATGGCCGGAGCCTTTGGAACCTACATCAATATTGAGTCAGGGATTACCATTGGGTTATATCCCGACCTTCCTAGAGATAGGTTTGTTCAGCTGGGAAACGGCTCTATAAAAGGAGCCTGCAAGTTGTTAAAAGATGCAAAACAATTATTAGTTGTAGAAGAGCTAATTAGCAGTATAGCCTATCTTCCCTTAGCTGAGGCACCGGATTTTCTAAATAAAATGTCAGCGGCCAAATTTTTACCACACACAGATTTTTCGTTATATCCCACGGTTATCGAAAAGCTCAAAAGCCGTAAACAGGAAGATAGTTCCGGTTGATCGTCTTTCCATCGATTGCGACAATCCCTAACTGGCAACCTATCTTGGAGGTCTAAGTATACTAGTAAACGTAGAGGGTAGCCTTCGGGTAGCCCTCTGCTTTTGCGTAATGGTGCTGATTTACTATATACCTGGTGTTCGAGAAGCCTTATATGAGCTACCCAAGAGGTAAAACACATAGGCAAACATTACGCTGTGAAGCTTTTGCCCAATGGTTCCCATTCACACAAAATAAATGGTATAATATTATAAATATTTCGTATTTAGAGTAGGTATTTATGTATAGCAGAATTGTAATACACAATATTGGTAAAAGATTTGGTGAAAGGCTATTGTTTTCAAATGTCTGTGCTGAAGCTACTAGTGGGCAGTGTTTGGTAGTAACAGGATGTAACGGTTCCGGTAAATCCACATTACTTAAAATAATTGCGGGACTGGTTCGACCAAGCACTGGTCAGGTTAGGTTAACTTTGGATAATATGCCTAGCCCAAAAGAAATTTTTTTTTATACTGGTTTGGTATCACCTGAAGTGGCAATGTATGCGGCACTTACGGGAATCGAAAACATTATCTTCTGGACAAAGGTGCGGGGTGTTCCTTGCTCCAAGTCTGAGGCTGCATACTTTTGCTGTCAGATGGGGTTAGGTAAAGGCAGCTGTGATCTGGTCGCCACCTATTCCACAGGCATGCGGCAACGGCTAAAGCTGGCAGTTATTAAGGCTATTAATCCGCCTATATGGCTGTTGGACGAGCCATCATCCAACTTGGACGGCAGTGGGCGAAGTATTGTAAAAGAGCTGATTGCCGACGCAGTCAGACAGAATATCGCCGTTATTCTTGCTACCAACGAGAGCGAGGAGGCACTATATGGCAAGAGTACAATTGAGCTTTAGCAGTGCTGTATGGGCAGTTATGGCTAAAGATGCGGTATGTGAAAGTAGAACAAGGTATGCTGGCGGAGCACTAATTATGTTCGCACTAACAGTTTTATCAAGTGTTAGTTTGGCGATCGCCGGAGCGAGTTTGCCGCCGGAATTAGCTGCCGCGCTTCTCTGGGTTGTGTTATTTTTCTGTGCTATGGCCGGTTTGGCGCGGGTGTTTGTCCAGGAACAGGAAGCAGGTACCTTACTGGGACTGCGATTATATGCTACTGGTCAGGCTGTATTTTGGGGTAAGCTACTATATAACCTGGTTCTTTTACTTGGGTTGGTCTGCCTAGTGGTTCCGCTGTTTACCATTTTTCTTACCGTCGAGGTTAAATCATGGTGGCCATTTATCATTGTTTTGGTGCTTGGCTGTACAGGAATAGCGACAGTGTCTACATTAACAGCAGCTATGGTCATGTACGCACAAGGTAAGCATACTATTTTCACAGTACTCACATTTCCCGTACTATTGCCGCAGTTTTTGAGCGCTATTAGCGCGACCACCAAAATATTATCGGATGGTGTACCTGAATTTAGTGAACTGGTATTCATGGCTGGCTATGACGCTGCTGTAGTGGCTGCCGGAGTACTCTTGTTTGACTACATTTGGCAGGCTTAGGAGGGTATATGAAACGTAGAACAGTTACATCATTAATTGTAGTATGGATGGTCGGAGTAGTAAGTGCCGTGTTTTACCTAATTCCGCCTGCTGAAGGACTGGGTTATCTTGTCCGAATTGCTTTTTTTCACATTCCGGTTGCCTGGGTTTCGGTACTGGCTTTTCTAGTGTCGGCCGCAACTGCTGGGCAATATCTTAAAACCAGGAAACGTAAATATGATTGTGTGAGTGCCTGTTCGGCCAAGTTGGGGCTCAGCTTTTGCTTCTTAGCGACAGTTAGCGGTGCAGTTTTTGCCAAGCTGACCTGGGGAACATATTGGAATTGGGACCCCCGGCAGACAACAGTGTTCATTTTGTTATTAATTTACGGTGCCTATCTGGCACTCCGAGTAGCCATTGAAGAGGAAGAACGCCGGGCCATAGTCAGTGCTGTGTATGCGCTATTATCCTTTTTAACGGTACCATTCTTGGTGTTTGTTATTCCTCGCATGTATTTTTCCTTACATCCGGAGCCAATACTTAATCATACCGGTAAGGTGGCGATGGACTCTCTCATGTTGTATGTGCTGTTAGCCGCTCTAGGCGCTTGTACCGCACTCTACTGCTTGCTACTAAGCCGAACTGTTGCCAAGAGAACACGACTGTCAGGAAAGGAACTGAATCTATGAAAAAGTACCAGTTAATTTGCCTGGCCGTGATTATTGGTTTTGTGGCCTACAGTATGTTTGTTTTTCAAAGCGCCGTTACGCCCTATGTCACTTTTTCACAGGCTAAAAATGCAAAAAGTGTTGTCCAGGTTAAGGGAACTATGGGTGAAGGTAAAGTAATACAGACTGAAGACGGCAAATTCACTCAGTTTGTGTTGCGCGATGATATTGGCGAAGAAGTGACGGTTGTCTACCGGGGCGTTAAGCCTGAAGGCTTGGAACAGGCAACAGGCATAGTAGCCATTGGCAAAGTTGTAAATGGTCAGTTTCTGGCAGATAAGCTACTAGTTAAATGCCCATCAAAATACCAGGGGAGCGTGAATCAATGATCGGCTATGGTGCAGTGCTACTGGCACTTGTTGTTACAATGCTCGCAGTAGGTTGCTATTGGCCGTCTGGGAACAACCAAATAAGAGCAAAACAGTTGGCAAGCAAGGCGCGCTTTTTGTATGGCGTGTCCGCCGGTCTGGTAGGGGTGGCGGCTACCTATCTGCTGTACTTAATTTTATGTGACAGGTTTGATTATGCCTATGTGTTTAGCTACTCATCAAGAGAGTTAGCTTTAGGATATAAAGTAGCCGCTTTCTGGGCAGGACAGGAAGGTTCGTTTATGCTGTGGCTGGTATTCCATGCCGCCTTTGGGGTGTTGTTATTACAGAGGCCAGCGGCTCCAACGCCTGTCATGACAGTGTATGCTCTCATTCAAGTAGCGCTTTTGGGACTGCTGTTGGTAAAAAGCCCCTTTATGATGCTGGCTGAGCCACGTGTTGACGGCGTTGGTCTTAACCCGCTCTTACAGGATATGTGGATGGCTATTCATCCGCCTGTATTGTTTTTGGGGTATGCGGCATTGGCGGTGCCTTTCGCCTACGCGTTAGGCAGTATGTGGGCCAATCGCCATCAGGATTGGCTGAAGCCGGCGGCTGTTTGGACGCTGTTTGCGTTGTCAAGTCTAGGGGCGGGAATGTTCCTGGGCGGGTTTTGGGCCTATAAGGTACTAGGCTGGGGTGGTTATTGGGCCTGGGACCCGGTAGAAAACTCGTCACTAGTACCATGGTTGGCCGCAGGGGTCGTAATTCATTTGATAGCGATGGCGAGAGTGCGGGTTGGCGCTATTCGGCAGGCATATGCAGGGGTAATTACCAGCTTTATTTTAGTACTATATGGTACTTTTCTCACCCGCAGTGGTGTACTGAGTGATTTTTCCACCCATTCCTTTACTGATGAAGGGATTGGTGGACTGTTAGGGCTAACAGTCTTAGTAACAACCTTTGTAGTATTTGTTTTATATATTGTTAAATGGCCAAGTATGCCGTCAGGGGAGCTTTATTCGAAACTTGCCACCCGGGAATTTGTGCTGGCGCTTACAGCGCTAGTGTTGGCCTTTTTGGGAGTATTAGTCTTTGTCGGTATGTCTACACCGCTAGTTACTATGGCCCTGGGGAGTCCCAAAAGTCTTAGCAGTGCCTTTTATAACCAGGCAACTCTGCCGCTAGCTTTGGTTATCGGAGCCGCGCTGATAGCGGGTCCGCTTAGTAAATGGGGCGGCAGTGCTGGCAGATTAGAAAAAAAATACGGGTGGTTGGTATTGTTTTTTGTAGTTGGCCTAGGTGTGAGCGTTTGGCTAAAACTAGGGCAACCACTAGCGGTGCTATCCTTTAGTTTGTCAATTACTGCTGTAGCCGCTAATGGGTATGCTGCCTGGAAGCGGACTGTGTCCTGGGCAGCGGCCTGCAGCCATATTGGTATAGCTATTTTACTTGCCGGGATTATGGCTTCAGGGGCGGCAAGTCGGTCAGATGTAGTGGTGTTTAGTAAAGGCCAGGAACAGATTGTATTCGGTCAGCGAATCAGTTATGCTGGAATTGAGGAAGAATCATCAAGAAAAGGCAGCTATACTACTTTTCACGCCGGACCGGACAAAAGTATTGTCCAGGCGTTGACCAAGCTGAATAAGGCGGGGATGCCTGCGGCCAGGGAGCCAGGTATCTACCGGAGTCTGCTGGCTGATATTTATATTGCACCAATAATAAAAGAGCCTGAGGCTGGTACTGAACTGACGTTAGTCAAAGGGCAGCCGCTGGTGCACGAGGATGTGAGCTTTACATTTATAAACTTTAGCATGGCTGGTATGGATGGGAGCACTGCAGTAAAGGTGCAGACAGTAATCACGGTGACAGCTGGGGGGCAGACCCAAGAAGTACGGCCTGAACTTACTAACCAAAACGGGCATATTATCGGCTCGACAGTCACAGCCTTTGACCGGTATCAGCTGCATATAACAGGAATAAGACCGGGGGGGGGGCAGGTTACGATAGAGTTTAAGGACAAAAAGGAGGTGAGTGCCTCCAGTCCAGCGCGATTGGAAGCGGAGATCAGTTATAAGCCGCTGATTAATCTGGTATGGCTGGGAGCCTTCCTGATCACTGTGGGGACAGGCTGGGCAGGCGTAAAAAGACTACTTAGTCAGCGTCGGGCACAACAAAGGGGTCAAAGTCCTGCTGCCAGGACTACTAGTAGAACCCGCTAAAAGCTTACAAGGGAGGGGATAGTTTGGATACTGGTCAATTCCTTAACCGCAATGCCTTAAAAGTTGCGTTAGTTGTCTTAACACTTGCTGCGGTGGGAATGCTGGTTGGCGGAGCTGGCTATGTGTATGCCGATAGTCCGCAGTTTTGCGGCTCATGTCATTCCATGGCAGAAAGCACAGCTAGCTGGCAGGCGTCAAACCATAAGCAGTTTAACTGTACTGAATGCCACTTGCCGCACCAAAATGTGGCAATCAAACTGATTGTAAAAGGCCAGACCGGTATGAATGACACTTATCATGAAGTACTTCGAGATTATCCTGCGACAATGGTAATCTCGCCCGAAGCAAAAGCTATAGCCAATGACAACTGCCTGCGCTGTCATCAGTCTTCAGTGGAGAATACACCTATGGCCGCTGGGGGCCAAGATTGCATCAAATGTCATCGAGGTCTGGTCCATGGCATGAACAAAAGCAAAGGAGGGATAAAGGTTGAGTAAACAGCAAAAATCTTTAGTCGCTTTGCTCGCAGTAGTCATGCTGTTCTTTGGTTTTGTTGTCGTCCGTATTGGGGTTGCAAAACCTGCCAGCAGTGTAAAACTAGCGCAAATTCCGGCAGGTGAGTATGATCCGGCAGTATGGGGAAAGCATTATCCGCTGGAGTATGCGGGCTACAAGAAAACAGTAGAAGAGGCACCGTCACCAACAGGTTATGGCGGCAGCATTAAAGTGCAAAAATCGGATATGCAGCCTGAAATCAAGATGCTTTTTAAAGGAATAGCTTTTAGTGTGGATTATACGGAAGACCGTGGTCATATCCATGCTATGGAAGATTTGCGCGAGACCAAACGGATTGGTCCGGCCAGCAAAGGAGCCTGTATAACCTGTAAAACACCATATCTAGAGCAGGCATATAATGAAAATGGATGGGGATATGCCAATAAACCACTGGCAGAAATGCTGGAAAAGGCCGAACAACCTATTGCCTGCGCTAATTGTCATGATCCGTCAACCATGAATCTGCGGGTTATTAACCCGGCGTTCATTGAAGCACAAGCTAGGCGCGGCATTGATGTGACCAAGGCATCCCGGGAAGAAATGCGGACCTATGTCTGCGCGCAATGTCATGCTGAATATTACTTTGAACCAGGTACAACTAAGGTGGTATTTCCCTGGGACAAGGGCGTAAAACCAGCCGAAATGTATGCTTATTACAGTGAAAAACCCAGTGGTTTTGCTCAGGACTGGCAGCATCCTGATTCCAAAGCCGCAATGCTTAAAGCGCAACATCCAGACTATGAGCTATACGCAACAAGCACTCATAGCAAGGCTGGAGTGTCTTGTGCCGACTGTCATATGCCGTATATGCGGCAAGCTGGTCAAAAGTACACATCACATTGGGTGACCAGTCCGCTTAAAACGCTGGATGCTTCCTGTTCGTCTTGCCATAATCAAGGAGCAGCTTGGCTGCAGGAACGGGTCAAGACCATTCAGGATCAGACTTTCGAGCTCCAGCACATGGCAGGTCAAACCATTGCCAAAGCTCATACTGCCATTGGGGCTGCAGCCGCTCAGCCGGGGGCGAACGAGGAAGAATTAGCTCAAGCCCGCGAGCTGGTACGTAAAGCCCAGTGGTATTGGGATCTCCTGTCAGCTGAAAGCAGCATGGGCTTCCACAATCCGTCACAAGCCCTTAACACGCTAGGACAAGCCAACGAACTCGCTCATCAGGCTATTGAAACTGCGAATAGGGCAGCCGGAATTAAACAGTTTTAATGTCAAAGGGGATGAATCAAACTGATGTTTGACTCATCCCCTTGTCTTTTTGTTCACCAAATTGTTATGATTTTAGAGCATCAGGACCCCAAATTGCTTCTAGATCTTTTTCAGCAGTTGAAACGACTTTGAGTTTGAATTTCTCTACCAATGTTTGCAGTACAGCAGGAGTGAAAAAGGCGAGGAGTGAGGGGCCAATGTAGATATTGCGAATATCAAGAGATAGCAGAGTAAGCAGGATAGGAACAGCTTTTTGCTCATACCAGGATATCACCAGCGTTAGTGGCAATTCATTTACGCCGCATTTGAAAGCATCTGCTAAAGCAACGGCAATACGAATCGCCGAATAGGAATCATTGCACTGACCGACATCCAGCAGCTGCGGAAAGCCAGCCAATGTACCAAAGTCCTTGTAATTAAACCGGTATTTGCTACAGGCTAAGGTAAGCATCAAAGTATTGTGAGGAGTTTTATCGGCAAATTAGTATAATAGCTTCTGCCAGGACGGGCGCCATCACAACCGCCAATGAGGAAGAAATGCTTAATTTGACCATCTTTTACAGCCTCGACAATTTTACCGGCATTACTAAGAACCGCATTATGCCCGAAGCCAACAGTAATCTTGCGTTCAGGTTCATCCTCTTTGAAGCCACCCAGTTCCAAAGCTTTTTTGATAATGGGGGTAAAATCTTTGTGGCCATTGTGTTCTTCGATATAAGGCATATTTGAGAAACCAACAATACTTGTTGCGAATATCCTGTCACTATAGCTGTCACGAGGTGTCATTAAGCAGTTTGTCGTCATCAGGATGCACCCTGGTAGATTGTCAAATTCCTTTTGTTGATTTTGCCTTGCGGTGCCGAAGTTACCTATTAGATGCTTATGTTTTTTCAATTCAGGATAGCCGTGGGCGGGTATCATTTCGCCATGCGTATAGATGTTGATGCCTTTGCCTTCCGTTTGCTCCAGCAGTTCTTTAAGGTCTTTCATGTCGTGTCCGGAGATAACGATGAACGGTCCGGCTTTTCTGGATATGAGCAGTTCTGAAGGCTCTGGATGACCATAAGCACCGGTATTAGCCGCATCAAGCATTTCCATGCATTTAAAATTGGTTTTACCAAGTTCCAGACATAAACCTAGTAGCTCAGGTACGCCCAATGATTCATCGATGGTAGCAGCCAGTCCCTTGAAGAAAAAATTCCCCACTTCTTCATCTTTTTTACCAAGCACTAGTGAGCATAGGCAGCCATACCTTTAAAGCCATAAATTAATGTTTGTCGCAGTGAACGAATATTCATATCTAGGTCTGGATCTGTCATAATGCCAACCTTTGGGGCGTCCCGAAGCATGCCTTCTTTTGTAGTTGGTGCCATGTAATCCGCTTCTCGTGGTGCGGAGTTAGCTTTATCACTCAACTGTGCTTTAAGTTGAGTTTTAATCTTGTTGGCTTCCTGTATGTAACTCACAAAACGTTCAGGATCAAAGTTGACATTGGTAAGGGTAGAAAACATAGTGTCCATGAGAAACTTATAGGTCGGGGTGTCAATTTTGCCACCAGCTTGGATAACTTGCCAACCATAATAGCCTATTCCTTTTAATGAGTGGATAAGAACATCCTGCAGACCCGCCACTTCAGGGGTTTTGCCGCATACACCCATTTTTACGCAACCTTTACCTCCTGCAGTCTGTTCACATTGATAACAAAACATAGCTTCTTCCATGTTTGGGGAGGCCTCTTTTACTAATTGTAATGGCTTTCGACACTATAATTTTCCCTGATACTATTTCGGTATACCAACTTACTTCGAATTTTTATGCTGACAGATAATATAGGGGCATCATAGTACAAAGAAACGACGGTTTGTATCTATGAGAATTATTGATATAGAGTAAAATTTTGCAAGCTATTAAAAGCACGGCAGGATTTTTGCATTTTATGGTAAACGTACGTAATAGAAGGATTTCCTGATAACAATAAAGATTTTGGTGATGATGATGAATGTAAGTATAAGCGAGTCAGTTGCGCTTGTTGAGATATTTCAACAAGCAACACCTGAGTCTGTTAAGGCTTTGTCAGCCTGTGGCACGGTACGCCGCCTGTCCAAGGGAGAACATGTATTTATTGATAAAGAACCAGTAGAGAAGCTTTATCTTGTTATTAGCGGACTTGTGACACTTTATACGGTTGACCCTCAGGGGGAGAAAAAGGTCATCTTTATTTTAGATAAAGGAAAACTCATTAACGAGGTGGTTTTGCAAAGGATTCCTGCTTCCATCAATTGCGAAGTCTTTGAGGAGGCGGAAATTCTATCTTTTGATAGGATGGACTTCCTGCGCATTATGGAACAAGATTTCGTACTTACCAAAAGCGTGTTGGATTCTCTTGCCATGAAAGTTCGACGGCTTTATCGCCAAATGAAAAACACACCTAACTCTGTGCGTGGCGATAAACGTATTGCCGCCAAACTGTGGAAGCTGTCCAGAGATTACGGAGTTCCCAGTGTTGGCGGAACAAGAATCAAGATTGATTTAAGTATTACTTATCTTGCGGACATGCTTGGTTCTCGGCGCGAGACCGTTTCGCGCCAGTTAAAAATTTTAGCCGGACAAGGGTTGATTCAAGTAGATAACGGTCAAATCACGATACCGGATCGTGATAAACTTTCAGAATATTTCAAGCTGCCGTGATTTCAGTCACGGCAGCTTTTATATCTCAAGGTATAATTAGGTTATCTAGTGGGTGGATGAAGACACCATTGCAAAGATTATTTGCAATACTTACGGTTATGTGAAAAAGTACATCGATCCTGCTGCACCTGGCGGTAAAGAACATATTGGTTATATTGTCGATAGAACTGGTTTTGAGGAATTCAAAAAATGGGCTTTAGAACCATTCAATCGAATTATGGGTTGGTGTTGGTGGAAAAAACATTTTAAATTGTCGATTTGTGGAAATTAAAGCAGGATATTAGTCGTATTTATCGAAAGTCTTATTATCGGAGACTAAAGCAGCTTTAATTTACCTTGAGGAGGGAGAAATAATGTCCATGTTTTGTTTTCAATGTGAGCAAACTGCAGGTGGGAAAGGCTGTACAAAAATCGGTGTGTGTGGTAAACCGCCTGAGGTAGCTAACAGCCAGGATGAACTTACTTGTGCACTAATTGGTTTAGCCAGAGCAGCGCAAGGCAAGAGTGTAGGCCCCAAAGCCGATGAATTGATTCGCCAAGGGTTATTTACCACCGTAACAAATGTCTGCTTTGATCGTGGGCGTGTGCAGGAATTGATTGCACAAATCCACATCGAGAAAAACAAACTGAATGCCGCGGTTGCCGACTTTAATGCCGGTGAGCTGTGGTCAGGTGACCAGGATGTTGTTTCGCTGCGAACGACATTGCTCCTTGGCTTGCGCGGCATGGCAGCATATGCCGAACATGCTGCTGTCTTAGGCAAGTTTAACTCTGAGGTTACTAATTGGTTTTATAAAGGCTTACAGGCTTTGGGTGAGCAGCGCTCTGCCGATGAGTGGCTGGGTTTATTAATGGAGTTTGGTAAGGCAAATCTTGCTTGCATGGCTCTTTTGGATGAAGCTAATACTTCCGCTTATGGTCACCCTACACCGACCAAGGTTAGTTTAAAGGTAGAAAAAGGACCGTTTATCGTTGTAACCGGTCATGATCTGCTGGATTTAAAACAACTGCTTGACCAAACAACAGGCAAAGGTATCAATATCTATACGCATGGTGAGATGCTGCCGGCACATGCGTATCCCGAATTAAAGAAATATCCGCATTTAAAAGGGAACTTTGGTACAGCCTGGCAGAATCAGCAAAAAGAGTTTGATAACATACCTGCACCTATTCTATATACAACCAACTGCTTGATGGTGCCCAAAGCCTCCTATAGTGACCGGGTATTCACAACCTCGGTGGTTGCTTTCCCTGATGCGCAGCATATTACCGGTGTAAATCATACAAAAGATTTTTCCGCCTTAATTAATAAGGCGATAGAGTTGGGCGGCTGGCCGGAAGATAAAGAGTTTACCGGTATAAACGGCGGCAAGGAAGTTATGACCGGATTTGCGCGCAACACCGTTATGAGTGTTGCCGGCACGGTCATTGATGCCGTAAAAGCCGGAGCCATAAAACATTTCTTCTTGGTTGGCGGTTGTGACGGTGCTAAGACTGGCCGGAACTATTATACTGAGTTTGTACAAAAGACACCCAAGGATACGGTAGTATTGACACTGGCCTGCGGTAAGTATCGGTTTAATGACCTTAATATCGGTGAAATCGGCGGTTTACCAAGAATCATGGACATGGGTCAGTGCAATGATGCTTATTCGGCTATTCAAGTGGCCGTAGCTTTAGCTGAGGCCTTTAAGTGCGGTGTAAACGATCTGCCGCTTACCTTGGTTCTTTCCTGGTATGAACAGAAGGCAGTATGCATCTTGCTAACTCTCTTAGCACTCGGTATTAAAAATATCTACATCGGTCCGTCTTTACCTGCATTCTTATCGCCAAACGTACTTGATATCCTAGTATCGAAGTTCGACCTTCACCCAATTACTACGCCAGAAAACGATCTTCAAGCGATTTTGAAATAAGGAGTAAAGCAATTCTTTCCTATGATAAAAGACCTCGTCCCTTAGGGGAGAGGTCTTTTATCGAATAGACAATTTTTTGTGCTTTAAATTACCGATTTAAACTAGTTGGAGTTGATATACTAATATCAAAATTGTAAGGAGAGTGATTATATGAGTTTTAATATAAATGCTAATGTTAAGTGGGTGGGAAAGGTTGACTGGGAGTTAAAAAAATTCCACGGTGAGGAATATTCAACCCATAAAGGTTCTACATATAATTCTTACCTAATAAGAGATGAGAAGAATGTCTTAATTGATACAGTATGGATGCCTTTTGCGCG
>JAEZVB010000059.1 GCA_023443285.1 Bacillota bacterium | reverse complement strand
GACTCTGATTAATACCTGCTACCCTGGCTATTTGCCGCTGTGTTGCTCCCTCGATATTTTTTATTTGACGTATTATTTTATCCCGACTGGATTTTTCCATTGATTGCAACACGTCAACTGATTGTCCTTTTTCCTTCATTCTAGCACAAAAAAAGAGATTGGAAGCAATAAGAACCGTCAACTTCACGATAGGCAAAATAAGCCTATACCTTTGCCAATTCATCCCTGAATGCCGGTCTGTTTGCATAGTTGATAAAAAGTTTCCGTTTGATTTCCAATGCCTGATTTTCGCCCCCTGCTTTTTTCAGGTTCCTGATAATATTACAAACTTCTTGGTAATCCCTTCTCTTGCCTGCCCTTGCTGCCGCCTGTTCAATATATTTCAAAAACAACTCAAAAACCTCTTCCCTAAATTCAGGAACAAGGTGCTTATAATAGCTTTCAACTGCTGAGGGACTTTTTTTAACATACTCTAGGAGTTTTTTCTTTTCCCCTTCCTCAATAAGAACGCGGGTATAAATGCCGCTATGAAATCTCTTTTGCGCTTCTAACAGAGAGATGATTTGGGGATATACAGCGATCCATTCACCGTTATTATAGGTACTTTTCAAATCCTGATAATATTCAAATCTGCCAGCCAAAATAAAATCCATTGCCAATCCACGCTGTTCAGCAAGCTTCCCTGAAAACTTGTATGCTTTATATCGATACTCTCTCCAGTTATTCACAAGACCTGCCAAATCTTTGTCCTTTGTCTCCCCATCACGAGCAAGCTTGATGGCCTGATCATAATCCTTGTTCTGCATCGCCCGTTCTATGGTCATTTTTCTGAAGCTGGCGAAGTGGAGGTTTTGCTCTACAAAATCCAGCGCCGCCTTCTCGCCCTCATTCTGCAATATAAGATTGTATCTGATTTGAAATACTTTTTCGTTGAAATAATTGACGCTCCAGGAATCCCCTTCTGCATCATCTACCATTGATTGCAGGCGATTTTCCAATCTGTTCCTTAACGAAGGACTATCCGCCAGTTCTGAGCAATTTACTAATAATTCCAACCTCCAGTCAGACCATTCATCATATCGTTTATTGACCGCTTCTTCCATGAGTTTATTAAAAAAGTTCTCTTTAATGTCCGGATTAAATTCTTCCTCCTCAACTATTTCTTTTATAAAACCAAAGTTTTCCTCAATAGCCCCACCAACGACGCCATCAGAATCATCACAGCTTTCCAGCAGATCCATTAGCTCATGTATTATGCAAAAGATAAGTTCTAAAGCATGACAGATTTTCTTATGTTCAAAGGCATCCCGGGCCTTTTTCAATACTAAGTCCGCACCTCTTACAGCTTCATAAGTATCACCATAGGCAATGAAGCCGTGCCGGTCGGAATTCTTATTAAAAAAAGTACGAATAAGCTTAATCGATTTTTTGATCTCCTCAGCATTATTTGCATCGCCAAGATTTAGCTCAATCCGCTGTTTTATCTCATCGTACTCGGCTGCAATATCCAGCAAAAATCTAACCAGTTCTTCCTTGGTTCTTTGGGAAAGAATGTCCTCTATACTGCGAGCCTTCCCTTTTAGAATACCAGAAGATTTATTCCCCGATTCCGAATCAATTTTACTTTTCAAACCATCGCTATCTTTTTTAGGCTGCTCCTCTTTCATATCCCTCAATGCAAGAAGTACCGCTACCTGGTGCTTGCAATACTCCCCCATGTCATAAGGGCAGTCACATTGGGTATCAATTATATTTGCATCGCCATCCAGCTCAACATCTACCAGATAAAGCTCTGTGCCCTCGACTTCCGCCTCATATATATTTTCATCGGTTTCCTTTATTGAGACCACACAGTTGTTTTCGAAATAGTCATATCACCTTGCAAGAATTTTTCTGTCGATATGGCTTTCAAAATCGGTGAGATTCATCAAAAAATCGTTCCTTCCTTTATCAGGCACTCTATTACCTTCTGAATTTCAGCCTGCACCTTTTTGTATTCGATTTCTTTCCAGGCTTTTAGCAATGGTATAAACCTTGCATTGCCGGTCTGTTTAATTTTTTTAATTAGAAGCAGAATCATTCCCCTGTTCCTGTCCTTTAAATCCCGGACAATACTGTAATCTTTCCCCTCCAACTGCTCCCCCAGCTTCTGTAACAGTCCCTCCGCATAGGATTCCCGTTCAATTTCCCACCCAATTTCCGAAAAGACAAGCATGGGAAGCCTGTCCTGGTATTCTATTTTAAGGTAGCCCTTCTTTATCATCCAGTCAACTCGGTTGGTTATTTCCCGTAAGGTCAGTTCCCGGTAATATCCATAAACAGGACATCGCTCCAGTCCATACTCAAGAAGCTTTTTGTCTTTTGAGCCCTTTAGGATTTTTGCCAACATGCTCCTTCCTCCGGTAGCAATAATCTCATCGGCAGCACGAAGAATTGCTTTTATTTCTTTATCTGCAAGGTCGCTTATGTCACCGCTATCAAGCTCATATCTAATTCTTCGTTTTTTTTCACTCATGATTATTACCCCTTTGTACGGTCTGTGCAGCCAAAAGACATATTCTGTTTCTAAATAGTAGTATAATATTATTTGATACGACAAGGAACCTGACCCTTCTTGCCGTACGCAGTAGAAATCTGGTTTTATTTAACATTCATTATAACTTAACGTTCACATTTAGAAAACCATCAAAAAGTTTTGAATCATGAAGGTATAATTATAGACCGCAAGTTTCCTTCAAACACAAAGATCATATTACCCACTAGACCAGGGCCATATAAACCGATTGTATTAGCCCTTAAATGTCAAAGTGCTATTTGCCTATATTAGGCAAATAGCACAAATGTTTATTCCAATAATGTCGATTCCGGCGGCATACTGCAAGTTGGAGTCTTGGCTCATGAGAGATTTCGTTCTTCTTTAGTGTAATTCTACCTTAACTTCGAACATTCGGTCTAACGGAAAAGAAACTTTGAAATTTTTCAATGGGTACGTCGGGAAATTGACAGCTGCAAAACTCTGCAATCGCCGGTCAGTCTCCGTTGTCATTCGCGAGGACAATTTACCGAGACTAAACCAGCTACCACCACGTGGATAAAGCACTTCTCTACCAACTGCAGCACGGACATTGGCCTGATAAGCCCAATCATCCAAATATCTTACTGCCAGAAGTCTATTCTTGGCCTCGGGTGCCATCTTACCGGCAAGCATGCCTTGGCCAATCGCATAGCCGATGGTATTACCCGCTGTGTTCCAGCCTGAGTAGGATTCTAGTTTAAACAGTAGATCCCGCTTACTTAACTCAGACATGAGGGTGTTATCTGCGCCGTTTGCGAAAGTGATGTCAGCAACTGCTACCTTATGTCCGGCCTTCATCTCGTACGCTATATCCCACACTAAAACAACAGGCTCTGCTCGGAACTGCCCACGATTTAACGCATTATCAGACTCATAAGTAATGCCGTCTCCCGGGGTATTTACCGCCAGTATTAGGTCAGCTTGTTCTGAATCTACCGGTTTGCCACCGGCAGCGATAATATTCTCGTTGATAGTCTGGCCAACAGGTACATCTTGATAAGAGGGGACTGTCTCCGGCCCGGTGCCTGGTGCAAATAGTACGCGAATTGTCGGTGTATGATCATTGGCTTTATTGATGGCTCGCGTCACCAGCAGCATGCCAAGTTCATCAGTGCCAGGAAAAAAGCCAAAACTACTTGTTGGCAGTTTAGTTGTCTCAGCAGCCAGATGACGCGCCTCCATATGCGATTGAGAATAAGGCCAGCAATCATCTCGTCCTAGTATAAAATAAGTAAACGTTCCTGTTTGGGCATACGCAAGCAGACGTTGGTTAGCGCTGAAATTTTTCTCACGCCGGTCATACCAGTCTGCCAAAGCTGACTGCGGTACCTTATCTAGCAGCGCACTCAACTCGCTTTTTTCGTCTTGCGTCAATTCCTGAGTTTCGGCTTTATCCCGCAAAGCGCAAATGCGAAAAATATTAGGCCCATATATTTTGTAATAGGCTGGTTCTTCCCAACCGCCTACGGCTTTTGGTGAACGCATAATTGTAGAAAAAATATAAAGTTTCATGTTCGGATTGAGAGCTTTTAGCTTATCAAAATTCGTAAGCCTGTCGGCAATAACCTGCGCAGGCAGATTATGTGTCCGGGACGTTATCAAATTGCCATATAACAACGTATCAGTTGCCAGCACAATATTGTCGGCGGTCTTAGCATGCTCAAACAACCATTCCCATAAACTATCCGGTTTACCTTGATTACTATGGCTTCCGATAAGGGAGGCCGGTGGCGTCACAATATCCACACCGGCAGCCTTAGCCGTTTCGATAACATATTCCATATTAACAGGACGATCATCAATTGGTATGTAAATTATGGTTTGCGCGCTAACAGTGGTAGCGGTTAAGCATAAGATCACTATCACTGTAAATAATAAATATTTTCGTATACCCATAGTATCTCCTTTCAGTAATCATGCCTGCTATTTATTGGTAGGCATTTATTATTTATTTTTACTATTCCTTACTTATTTGTCATTTCCTTTATTTTTCTTTACCGTTGTGCCATTTAACACTATCAACCCCGTATTGGACTTTCACTAACTAGCAAACGCCCATCCTGGGCTCACGCAAAAATGCCCGCGAAAAATTCACGGGCTTAACTATTTTTCAAATTTTGGTGGAAGTGATCCGCAACCAACAAATCCACCTCTTTTTTATAACTAATCAACTTTATAAGGCTGTGATTCACCCACTCGGACAGTTCTTTGGCCTTAACTCGTGTTGCTATCCTTAATTTACAAACGATAATGTTTACGTTAAAAACATGGAAAGCTGCTCCGGCTCCACATATCTAATGACCTCTTCGTTCTCTTCGGCTCGCACGTCTTTTACTACTACTCGCAGCCTGCCATCCTCAAGGATATCTTGATTTAATAGATAACTTACTCCAAACCTGGAGGTAATCTCTCTTGGAATTCGATGTCCGGGGGCAATGAGCTGAACATCGTTCTGTTTCATTATTTTAAACATTGGATCCCATAGGTAGACGGCAGAGGTTGCGCCGAAAGGATTATCAGCGATGATAACCTTCTTGGATTTTACCGAGGAGTTGGCAATAGACAGCATTCTGATAAAGGATATCAGGCAGACGGCAAAGATAAAGTACAGCGAATTGTTTTGGCCCTCTGATCCGATAGCATTTTCCCAGCGGTAGAACTTGGAGTTTTCCGGGATACTCTCAATCTTGTACAGCCTTACAGCGGCCTTCTCCATGTCGGTTATCTGGGCCAGCAGTTCTTTGATCGCAAGTTTAGCACTTATGCGTTTGCGGTCGATCGCGCCTTCTTCGCCGATCTCCTGAACAATACCGTTAATGTGCGCTTTCATCCGGAGAAACTTGTCTTTGTCATCAAACTCATTTAACCTAAGCTCAATCATGTTAATCCTCCGGCCATAGACTTCAATCCGTGACAGGGCTTCAAGTTTCCTTAAGTGGCTTAGTACCAATTC
>JAEZVB010000141.1 GCA_023443285.1 Bacillota bacterium | reverse complement strand
TAATAACACTATCTAACCCTGCGGCGTGACTTACCGATATTGGACCTATTACATTGAATATCAAGACGGCAAGCATGATTATTGTTACTATTTTTTTGCTAAACACAGCATACCTCCTAATGTTACCGATTTATTTTATTACTTACGGAACTTCTCTCGCAAAACTGACCAAAAGCCTGGGTCTTCTTCGCCAAGTTTCCACATGGCAGCACCTGCAATATCATATTTAGCAATCAGCGCAAGCTTATGTTTTAGACTTTCACTGTTTTCAAACCAGACAGTATGCTTTACGCCATCATTCGCAAGATAACTAAAATATGGCGATTTCGCAGTGTCATCCCATTGTATTGCTTGTCCATAACGCTGAGCCAAATCCATGATTGTCTTAAACTCTAACGACTGTGTTCCTTGGGCTGACCAATCATAGCCATATGCGGCAATGCCCAGGTACAGTTTATTTTTGGGAATAAACTTAAGAGCATATTTTAGGTTGTTTTCTACCCAAGCAATGTCTGCAATTGGGCCTGGCCCACTCCATGTGCCATGATTATCATAAGTCATAAGCATTATCTTATCAGTATATTTAGCCAGCTCAGCATAATCATAGGCAACCGCCACATCGTTAGTTTCATCCTGTTTAGGAAAAACGTCAATGGACACAATATACCCTTGCGGTTTGAGCCGAGCGAAAAGTTCTCGCATAAACGCTGTTAAGTTATCACGATCCTCAGCAGGCACCATTTCAAAGTCAACATTGATCCCATCAAGACCATACTTTTTGATATATGCCTCAAAATTATCAATTGCTTTTGTCCTAAGTGCAGGACTTGCCAGTACAGTATGAACTGGTGGTGTAGCATTATTCTGCTTAGCATTATTAACCAGCAGCAATACTGTCACATTCTTCTCTTGAGCAGTTTTTACAACTGCTGCATGGTCATTGCCACCGCGGTCAGTTACTGTGCCATCAGCCTGTAATGTGGCCCAAAATGGAGCAACTGTTTTAATTACATCTGCATTTTTCACCATTGAGTTATAGGAAGAAGTGTCTGATCCCCACCACTCGGCATAGAAGCCCACAAATTCTTTCGTAGCCGAACCAGTTAATCCGCTAGTAGAATTATCGATATTTCCTCCATTTACTACACTGTCAGAAGAATTTCCCCATAGTTTTCCAAGCAATAAGCCCAGCAAACTCGCTAATATCCCCTTACCTGTACTCATACCAGTTGACACAGCAGCTGCATTTGAACCAACAGCCTGTCCTAACAAATCAGTAACTGAAAAAGCATATGAAGGAGTTACAGCCAGCATACATGTCATCAAATAAAACAACATTACTAACCTGGCTATTCGCTTCTTACATTTCTTCATATATATGCCTCCGTTCCAGCAATAAAGAAAATACGGCTTATGCCGAGCTTTAGCGACGGCAGAAGCCGATGTTGCACTTATCCTGTTCTAATAAAGTTATACTCTAAAGGCGTTGTTACCTTTATCCATTAACGCCCTTAGCGGATAAATACAATAACAATAATTCATCTTTATGTAAACTTATAGTATCATACCTCAAGGATTTAAGCAATAAAAATAGCAGGCTATTGCCTGCCTATATATTCTATTTTCGTATATCAGATACTGTCGTAATAGTATATCCACGTTTTTTTATCTCGGCTATAAGCCCTGGAAGTGCTTGCGCCGTCGGCGCAGTCGGATGCATCAAAATGATAGCGCCATTATGAAGCTTTTTAAGAACACGTTCTTGAATAACCTCGGGGGGTGGACGTTTCCAATCAATAGTATCAATACTCCACATAATTGTGGTATAGTCGAGTTCCTGAGCAGCCAACAATACCGTATTGTTGTATTCCCCATAAGGCGGTGCATACAATTTTGTATTTACCCCTGTAACACTAGCCACAAGTTGCTCTGTCTTTAAAATTTGTTCTTTGTTTTTTTCTTTACTCAAGGTATTCGGGTGGGGATGACTATATGTATGGTTTCCAAGTTCGTGCCCTCTGTTAGCCAGCTCTTTAAGTACCTCCGGATATTTATTAGCCCAGCTACCGCCTATAAAGAAAGTAATGTGAATATTATTCTCATCAAGTGTTTTCAGCATGTCGGGTAGGTATTCTTCTCCCCAAAACACATTGCAGGCAAAAGCAATATGCGGTTGAGCTGTATCACCTTGAAATACTGGTGGCGGTACAGTGGCTAACTGTGTAGTATTTAAAAGTGGTTGAATATTCCCGGAAAGCATAGCAACTACCATAAAAACACCAATAGCAAAATACACATACCAAGACCGAACTTTTCCTACAATTACTACTTTACACTCCATCTTAATCAACCCCCGCCAGCGACTCCAGTGTAATAATACAGTGTATTAGTATTAGCTATATTTTATGAATCCAAATAAAAAAGACTTGGTTTATCACCAAGTCCCATCTGATATCAGTTAATTTAATGGGTTTTCAGATTGATTTGCCTTAGATTCTGACCTCAATAATTCCTTACGAGATAGATTTATACGTCCCTGGCGGTCAATTTCGGTGACTTTAACCATAATCTCATCGCCAACTTTAACTACATCCTCCACTTTGGCAACCCGTTCAAGTGCCAACTGTGAAATGTGTACAAGGCCTTCCTTGCCTGGAAGAATTTCGACAAATGCACCAAAATTCATTAACCGGGTGACTTTGCCAAGATACGTACTGCCTACTTCCACACTGCGCACCAGCGTTTCAATAATGCGCACTGCCTTTTGTCCAGCTTCTACGTCAACAGCGGCAATAAACACCTTACCGTCATCTTCAATATCAATGCTAACTCCGGTTTCTTCAATAATCTTCTTAATCGTTTTGCCGCCTGGTCCAATAACATCACGAATTTTATCCGGATCAATTTCCATAGTAATGATGCGTGGCGCAAACGGTGAAAGTTCTTTTCTTGGTTCTTGGATGGCCTCCAGCATCTTGTCCAATATATGCATACGTCCACGTTTAGCCTGCTCCAGCGCAGCTTCAAAAATTTCTTTGGTAATTCCGGATATTTTCATGTCCATCTGCATGGCAGTTACACCTTTAGTAGTACCAGCTACTTTAAAATCCATGTCGCCAAGTGCATCTTCCATGCCCTGAATGTCAGTCAGAATCGTGTAATTATCTCCATCTTTGACTAGACCCATGGCAACACCAGATACCGGAGCTTTTATGGGAACGCCAGCATCCATTAAAGATAAGGTACTGCCGCAAACACTTCCCATAGAAGTTGAGCCGTTGGACTCAAGCACTTCTGATACTAAGCGGAGTGTATACGGAAACTCCATTTCGGAAGGAATAACAGGTATTAGAGCCCGCTCAGCCAATGCGCCATGACCGATTTCGCGGCGCCCAGGGCCACGAGATGGTCTAGTTTCACCAACACTAAATGATGGGAAATTATAATGATGCATATAGCGTTTGGATTCTTCAACCCCGAGTCCATCAAGAATTTGTTCGTCACCAATAGCGCCTAACGTAGTGATAGTAAGCACCTGTGTTTGACCGCGGGTAAATAGACCTGAACCATGCGTACGGGCTAACAACCCTACTTCAGAGGTAATGGGGCGTACTTCGTCAATCTGCCGGCCATCAGGACGAATTTTATCTACGGTAATCATTTTTCGCACAATTTCTTTGAGGATTTTCTGGAACATATTATTAATATCTTTTCCATTGTCAGGATAAATCGACAAAAAATGATCGGTAGCTTGAGTTTTAATCTCTTTGATATTTTCCTCGCGCGCAAGTTTGTCCGCATTAGCTACAGCAATTTTTAATTTGTCAGTTATGTACTCACGCATAGCCGCGTCAATTTCGGCGGGAACTTCATAAATTGCTTTTTCCTTTTTGAGCTTGCCAGCTTTAGCAATAATATTCTCTTGAAAAGCCACAATTTCTTTAATGGCCTCATGCCCAAATAAAATAGCTTCAAGCATAGTCGCTTCAGTCAATTCATTTGCACCTGCTTCAACCATCAGGATAGCATCTTTGGTTCCTGCTACTATTAAATTAAGATCACTTTTTTCTTGTTGTTCTATTGTAGGATTCAAAATGAACTGGTTGTCGATCAAGCCAACACGAACGCCACCAATTGGGCCGTTAAAGATAATATCAGATATACCTAAAGCGCACGATGCACCAATCATAGCTGCAATATCAGGTGGATTATTTTGATCCACTGATAATACAGTAGCTACTACGTGAACATCATTACGCAATCCATCAGCAAACAATGGTCGAATCGGCCTATCAATTAAACGGCTGGCCAAAATGGATGCTTCACTAGGACGCCCTTCCCGTTTAATAAATCCGCCAGGTATTTTACCTACCGAATATAGGCGTTCTTCGTAATCTACGGTTAATGGGAAAAAGTCAATACCTGGTCTCGGTTCTGCTGATTGAGTTGCTGCTACCAGTACTGCAGTATCGCCATAACGCACCAATACCGCACCACTGGCCTGTTTAGCCAATTTCCCTGATTCAATAATCAGGGTTCGGCCACCTAGTTCCATTTGGAATTTTTCCATATTATATTTTCCTCCTCTGTCTAAACCCCTTTTCTTTTAGCAAAGATTAACTGTTCGACATTTTTCTTATTATTCCCTTTTTTATTTGCTTTAACCCATGAAAAAAATAAAAAGCGGAAAATCCGCTTTTTACTTATTTCCGCAAGTTAAGTTTTTCTAAGATTGAACGATAACGCTCAATATCATTTTCACGCAGATAATTCAAGAGACCTCTGCGCTGACCAACCATTTTTAGTAGGCCGCGACGAGAGTGATGATCTTTTTTATGTTCTCTTAAATGTTCAGTTAAGTAATTGATTCGTTCAGTAAGAATAGCGATCTGAACTTCCGGAGATCCGGTATCATTTACATGCACACGATACTTCTCGATAAGCTTTTGTTTGTTTTCAGGTGTCAACACGTGGTTCACCTCCTTTTTGTTGTTATCCCCATTAGCCAAGACATCGCCGGAGACTCGATTATCCTCGCTACGGTTAATAGTGAGATTTACTCACTAACGATTATTTTACCATAAAAATAAAACCATGTAAACAATAGAGATATTAAAAATAATGTTTTCGCGAAAATTCTATATCTGCCTGCATTTGTTTTTTTAGTTGCTCAACACTAGAAAAGGCAATCTCTCCCCGAATTCTATCGATAAATTGTATCTTTAACTGTTGTCCATAAACAACATGGTCAAAATCCAATATATGTACCTCAACGCGGTGCGTTTGACAAGTAAAAGTAGGATTATCACCAATATTGGCAACACCATTAAACTTTGCACCGGTTTCATCATACACATAAACAGCATAAACCCCATCAGCAGGAATCAGAAGCCCTGGATCAATAGCAAAATTTGCTGTAGGAAAACCTAGTTTTCGGCCACGTTGGTCACCCTTACTTATTATTCCAGATATGGTAGCAGGCCGCCCCAAGAGCTTTGCAGCCTGTTTAACAGCGCCATCGGCAACAAGTTGTCTAATAGCAGTGCTGCTTACAACAATTCCTTCTACATCTACCATGCCTACTACATCGACTGCAAAATTGTGTTTAGCACCAGCGGCAATCAACATTTCTGAGTTTCCTGATCCCTGATATCCATATGTGAAGTTCTCACCAACAGTAACATATTCAAGGTTTATGTTAGTAACTATTTTTTCAATAAAATTATCAGGAGTTAACTTCAATAATTCTGTTGTAAATGGAACATTAAATAGTATGTCCACACCCAGCTCTGCAATTAGTTCAATCTTTTCCTGATTAGTTATAATGATTGGTGGACAACGGTCAGCATCTATCAGATTAAGCGGATGATTGCTAAATGTAAAAACAGCACTACTACCATTTTTATTTTTTGCCTGCTGCACTGTCCGCGCGATAATTGCCTGGTGTCCAATATGAATGCCATCAAAAGTACCTAAAGCCATATAGACCGCTGAATATTGCTTTACATTCGCTATTTGAGTAAAGACTTTCATGATTTTCTGCTTCTCCTCATTACATACTATATAAGAATCCGGACCATTATGGGCCCGGATTTAATATTTTCACGGGAGTTAGTATTGTCCTGCTTTCCTGTTGACAGGTTGCACGACCGATACCAATGAAATTTCTATGTTCATCATACATTCTTAATAAATCAGAACCAGTTGGAGTACAACAGATACTGCGTCCATTCTTTATAGCCTGAGCTTCCTGCTCAGACAACTCTATCAAAGGAAAATGGGTAAGAACACTATCAGCGTTATGAATTGCTTGTTCTTTATTAGCGGAAATTTCTTCAAGGGTTAGGGCTTCTTCTAAAAAAAAATTTCCTACTCTTGTTCTAACCAAAAAACTCATTACCGCCAAGCAATTTAGCCTTCGTCCAATATCCAAGCACAATGTCCGTATATAAGTTCCTTTAGAGCAGGTTACGTCAAATACAATCCCCGTATCGCCTTCTGTTATAAGTGAGATGGTATCAATTACAATCTTACGCGGTTTTCGTTCAATAACCTGACCTTGCCTCGCAAGTTCATACAACTTTTTTCCGCCAACTTTAATAGCGGAATGCATAGGTGGAATTTGTTCACTAACTCCAATAAATGAAGCTAACGTTTCTTTTATCTGAGTAGAATTGAGGCGGACATACGGGCAATTATTGATAATTTTCCCGGTATCATCACCAGTATCTGTTTCAAAGCCAAAAGTAAGCTCTGCCCGATAACTTTTATCGGCATCCGCCAAATATTCAACAAGCCTAGTGGCATTTCCAATAAAAACAGGTAATACGCCCGCTGCCGCAGGGTCTAGCGTACCTGCATGACCAACACGCTTTATACTATATAGCCGCCGGATAAAGGATACTACATCATGGGATGTCATGCCCGGGGGCTTAAGTACATTAATTATCCCACTTTGCATAATTGACTCCTGCCTCTTTAACCAACTGCTGTTTGGCAGCATCTATAATTAAATGTTTCGCCTTATCAAGCGGTTCTGTCACCGTACAACCAGCCGCCCTAGCATGACCACCGCCACCAAAGGCAAGTGCAAGCTGGCTAACATCTACTGACTTTGAACGCAAACTCACCCTGACACTCTGATTATCGGCTTCTTTAAACATAATGGCAATTTCAACGCCCTCAATGTTTCGGGGATAGTTAATAAAGCCTTCTGTATCATCTTTAAAATTAGCCAAAATCTCTTGGCTTAATGTCAATAATGCAATTTGTCCATTTGAACCACAGTCTATAACCTCAAGAGTTTCAAGCACTTTGGGTAATACCTCAATAACCGCCCGTGGCTTGGTATCGAGATTTTCAGAAATAATATGTGGTTTAGCGCCCAAAGCCACTAACTCTGAAGCAAACTTGAGTGTCTGAACTGAAGTATTAGCATAGCGAAAGAAACCACAATCTGTTGCAATTGCCGTAAATAAGGCCGCAGCCATATCGCTTGTAATAGCAGCACCTACTTCTTTAAGAAGCAGGAAAATTAATTCTCCTGTTGCTGCTGCATGACTGTCAATATGCCAGTAATCAGCAAATTTCAGATTAGATATATGGTGATCCAAATTTAGAATGGGCGCTTTAACAACATCCTTGACTTTACCAATTCGTTCCAAATCACTTGAATCAAGTATTACCAGCAAATCGGCCTCAGTCATTGCACTTGGGGGGATTTCTATTTTGTCCCAATTAGTAAGAAACTTAAAAGCACGAGGCACTTCATCGTCAAGTAGCATCTTAACAGATTTTCCTTGGGCTGATAAATAAGCATAGAGAGCAAGCAGTGACCCTAGCGCATCACCGTCAGGATGGATATGGGCAGTGAGTATGATATGATTAGCCTGACTTAACAGCTTGGCGCTGTGTTTAATAGACACTTCCATACTGTTACTGGTTGCCTTCTTCCTGCTTAATTTTCAAAATAAGTTCCTGAATACGCGCACTATACTCCAAGGTTTCATCAAGATGCAATGACAATTCGGGCGTACATCTCATTCTAATTCTTTTGCCAATCTCGGCACGCATATAACCCAAGGCTTTAGTTAATCCGGCCCAAGTTTCTGTCTTTTGATCATCATTACCCATTAAGCTTACATATACTTTGGCACTTCGCAAATCACCTGTAGCCTCAACTCTAGTTACTGTGACAAAACCAATACGTGGATCTTTAAGCTCAGTAAGAATGATTTTGCTAATTTCTTGCTTTATGAATTCCTGCACTTTCTCTACCCGCAGTTGTCCCATCGTAATTCCTCCACCATCAACCTTTTAAGCCTTCGGTGCGACCTCTTCCATAGTAAATGCCTCAATCGTGTCGCCTTCTTTAACATCGCGATATTTTTCAATGGTTATGCCGCACTCATATCCTTGTGCAACTTCCTTAACATCATCTTTAAATCGGCGGAGTGATTCAAGTTTCCCTTCATGAATAACAATACCATCTCTAATTAATCGCACTTGTGCGGTACTTGTTATTTTACCTTCAGTTATATAGGAACCGGCCACTACTGCTTTAGGAATAGAAATTACCTGACGCACCTCAGCGCGACCCAATACAACCTCCTTGAACTCAGGTGCTAACATTCCAGTAATAGCAGCTTCCACATCATTAATAGCATCATAGATGACCCGATAAAGCCTGATATCAATTTTTTCAGTATCAGCAGCCTTTCGGGCATTACCATCAGGCCGAACGTTAAAGCCAATAATAAGTGCATTGGAAGCGGCCGCCAACATAACATCCGATTCATTAATAGCACCGACCCCAGCGTGAACAATATTTACCCTGACTTCCTTATTCTTAATGTTTAATAAGGATTGCCGAAGTGCTTCAATAGACCCTTGTACATCTGCCTTAACAACAATATTAAGGTCTTTTATACTACCTTCCTGAATTTGATTAAACAAATCTTCAAGTGAAACTTTTTGCGATTGTTTAATCTCTTCCGTACGTTTTTTAGCCACACGCTTTTCAGCTACTGCTCTGGCGGTTCGTTCATCCACAGCAACTAAAATATCTCCTGCTTCAGGAACATCTGCTAATCCAAGTACTTCTACAGGAGTAGAAGGTTCGGCTTTCTTTATCTTCTCGCCGCGGTCATTAGTCATTGCTCGAACTTTGCCGTATGCTGTTCCAGCAATAATTGTATCACCGATTCTTAGTGTACCTTTTTGTACAAGCACTGTCGATACCGGTCCGCGACCTTTATCAAGCTTGGCTTCAATAATTGTTCCAAAGGCAAGACGATTGGGATTTGCCTTAAGATCAAGCATTTCAGCAACCAGTAATATCATTTCTAGAAGTTCATTGATACCTGTTTTCTGATGAGCAGATACCGGAACCATAATGGTTTCGCCGCCCCAATCTTCAGGTATTAATTGGTGTTCTGCCAACTGTTGCTTAACTCTATCCGGGTTTGCGCCTGGACGGTCAATTTTGTTAATAGCTACAATAATTGGTACCTTTGCTGATTTGGCATGATTAATAGCCTCGATTGTTTGAGGCATAACACCATCATCTGCTGCAACTACCAAAATAGCAATATCGGTAACTTGGGCTCCCCGTGCGCGCATAGCCGTGAAAGCTTCATGCCCCGGAGTATCCAAAAAGACGATTTTCTTACCTTGGCACATTACTTGATATGCGCCAATATGCTGTGTAATCCCGCCTGCTTCCTGAGTTGTAACATGCGTCTGACGGATAGAATCCAAGAGTGAAGTTTTACCATGGTCTACGTGCCCCATAACCGTAACCACAGGAAAACGGTAAACCAGATCTTTTTCGTCATCCTCAATTTCCGGAATTTCTGTCGGATCTTCCTCAGGCGGAATGGCTTCTACCTCAACACCAAATTCACCGCCCAAAATACAGGCAGTATCAAAATCAACTTCCTGATTAATATTTACCATGGTTCCCAGCATCATCAGTTTTTTAATGATTTCACTGACTTCGCGACCCATTTTTCCGGCTAGATCTTTAACGGCAATGGATTCACCAATCCTAATACTCTTTGGTTTTGGCATCTCAGCTTTGACATGGGGAGCTTGGTTTTTCCCGGGTTGGTGTCTGCGCTGTTGATTGGAACGCTGGTTCCTATTCCCAGCTGATGAACCACCGGCACCAGTATTTCGGGCGTTATTATTAAAGGGTCGGCGATTATTATTGGCCGCTTGTTGGCCTTGTGTGCCAGTTCCTCCTGGACGATTTTGTGCCGGACGCGGTTGGTTGTTTGACTGTTGCCCGGTAGTTTGCGGGCGATTACTATATTGTTGTTGATTATTGTTGTATCCCGGACGGTTACTTGATTGTTGTTGCTGATTGTATCCCGGACGGTTACTTGATTGTTGTTGCTGATTATTGTATCCCGGACGGTTATTTGATTGTTGTTGCTGATTATTGTATCCCGGACGGTTACTTGATTGTTGCTGTTGATTGTTGTATCCCGGACGGTTATTTGCTTGTTGCTGCTGATTGTTGTATCCCGGACGATTACTTGATTGTTGCTGCTGATTGTTGTATCCCGGACGATTACTTGATTGTTG
>JAEZVB010000145.1 GCA_023443285.1 Bacillota bacterium | reverse complement strand
TACCAGTTTTTCCAGTTGTTCTACAGTAACACGGAATTCATGCTCCATGGTTGTCTGTACAGGTACTGGCGTACCGCCGGCCAGCATAACACAGGCTTTGTAGGAAACATAGCAGGGTTCGGGAATGAGTACTTCATCACCAGGGCTTAAGAGGGCACGGATCGCTAAATCCAGTGCTTCGCTGACGCCGACAGTGACTAAAGCTTCGGTACGTGGATCATAGGTTACCTGATAATTGTTGTAGATAGTGCGGGCGATTTCTTCTCTGAGCTCAAGCAGGCCGTAATTGGAGGTATAGGAAGTATAACCTTTATGCAGGCCATGCACACAGCTTTCACGGATATGCCAGGGGGTAATGAAGTCAGGTTCGCCAACACCCAGCGAGATTACTCCCTTCATTTCGGCGGCAATGTCAAAGAAACGGCGAATGCCTGAGGGCGGGACAGCTTTGACAGCTGGGGACAGACGATCATCCCAGTTCATGGCGACACCACCAAGCGATGATCTTCTTCACGGTCATTAATGATTACCCCGGCATATTTGTAAGGTTTAAGCATAAAGTGGGTGGTTGTGCTGATAACACCGTCAATTGTTGATAGTTTGGTAGCGACAAATTTGGCTACCTCTTTAAGTGTGCGGCCTTCTACCATAACGCTGAGGTCGTAGGCGCCTGACATGAGGTACAGGTTAACCACTTCGGGAAAGCGGTAGATTCTTTCGGCAATAGCTTCAAAACCCACTTCGCGCTGGGGGGTGATGCGTACGTCAATAATGGCAGTTACCCTGTCTTCGCCGGCTTTTTCCCAGTTAATAATAGGCTGATATTTGACAATGATTTTTTCTGCTTCCAGTTGTTTGATTTGAGCGGCTACTTCTTCTTTGGATTTTTTGAGTATGAGTGCCAGTTGTTCAACTGGCTGGGTACAGTCCTTTTCTAATTGATCTAATAATTCTCTCACTGGGATTACCTCCTAAATTTTAATAGAAAACCTGGATAACGCCGTGCCTTTGGTGAAAGCGCTAGCCGATGGTTGCACATTTTCTGCCAGTTAGGGAAATAAAAAAATCTCGTCCGTAAAAGGACGAGATTATTGTTCCCGCGGTACCACCTAAATTAGCCATTAAGGCTCGCTTGGTCCTGTTAACGCCAGGTACGGTAGGCCTACTTAGTTTCAGCTTACAGCTCAAGGGTGGCTTTCTTAGACTGTCTTCCACCGGTTCCCACTCTAGCCGGCTCTCTGCGGGTAAGACCTGTATAATACTTTCCCTGTCATCACTCTGGAATGTTAAGTTTTTAATAGAATAGCATAAAAAATGAGTTAGGGCAAGTCTTGTTTTCTGATATTTTTAGATTTCTTTACTCATGTCTTTGAGAAGATTTTTGATTTCGATCTTCTTTGTTAATAAGCCATTTTGCAGTAAAAATTCCTGGGTTTTTTCCATGTCCTTGATATCGCTGTCTTTGATAGTGGGATCAAAGTCGTACCAGTTATACATTTGTTTCACATTGTCCATGGAGATCCCAGTTTCTTCGGCTGCCATGCGATAGACTTCTTCCGGGTGCTCTTTCATGTAGGTTAAGCTTTGCTGATGAACCTTCATATAACGTTTGACAGCATCAGGATGTTCCTGTAAAAACTTGCCATCGACGGCAATAACAATAGTGGCATCTAAGAGGCCGTCGCCGGTGGCGATAATCCGGGCACCTGCTTCTATCGCTTTTGGCACAGCCGGACCGGCAACAAGGGCCGCATCGGCGTCACCTGACATGAGCGCTGTGACAGCCTGGGGAATGCCCATATTAACAAATTTTGCAGCATCACCGGCCAGGCCTTGCTTGCTGAGCGCGGCTAACAGCAATTGATGCAGGATAGTTCCCTTAGGACCGGCTACTGTTTTGCCTTTAAGGTCAGCGACGGTGTTAATGTTGGGATCCTTAACCATAATGGTAAAGGCTTTGGGAGCGCGGCTATACATGCCGATAATTTTGATATCTAGCCCATTGGCGGCAGCTAAGATGGCTGAGGTACCACCTAACGCATTACAGAAGTTGAGGGAACCGCCGGCTAAAGCCGATGTCATTTTGGGGCCTTCAGTAATTTCGGGGAAAGAAACGGTAGTGTTGGTCTTAGCAAATTCTTTTTCAAATAGTTCAAGTTTTTTCTCAACAATGGAGGGCACATTAAGCGGGAGTTTGACATAGGAAATCGTAATGGCGTCCAGCTTTTTGGCAGTTGGCTGGCTGGTGTTGCAGCCGGTAATGGTCAGAGCAAAGATAACAAGTAAAACCAGGATAATTAGCTTTTTCAAAAGAAAAACTCCTTTCGGTTCAATCGGTCATAATGGCCTCTAGTACTTGTGTACGGATGTCAAAAAACGTTTTGTCGGAAGTATTGCGGGGATAGGCAAGTGGTACCGAAAACTCATTTAGGATTCTGCCGTTACCCATGACAATAACCCGCTGGCCTAGCAGCACAGCTTCGTCGACATCATGGGTGACAAAGAGAATGGTTTTTCCTGCCAGACAAAATATCTGAACAAGTTCTTTTTGCAGGCTGGCCCTAGTAAAGGCGTCCAGAGCACCCAGCGGCTCGTCCATCAAAATGATATCTGGATTAAAGCATAGCGCCCGACCAACGGCTGCCCGCTGGGCCATACCTCCTGAAATTTGGGCTGGATAAGCACTGCGGAAGTCTTCTAAATGCAGCAGCTTCAGATAGTGGTTCACTGTCTGGCGGACAACAGTCTGGTCAGTTTCTTTGAGCAAAGCGAAGGCCATATTGCCCTCAACTGTCAGCCAAGGCATGAGGCGCGGTTCTTGGAATACCAAGCCAATTTTGGCGTCAGGCGGGTTAAAAAGTAACTGACCGGAGGTTTTTCGTTCCAGGCCGGCAATCAGACGGAGCAAAGTTGTTTTGCCACAGCCGCTGCGCCCGACAATGGTGACAAACTGGCCGGCGTCAACTGTCAGGTTAATATCGGTAAGCGCCGCAACCTGCCGGGCTTCAAGCAAGTAGGTTTTGCTAACGCTGTTAAGGGTTAAAGCTACCATCGTCTGCCGTCCTTTTTGCCCAGGGCATACTGTACTGGGCGATTTTTAAAAACAAATAATCAATACTGTAACCGATTGCGCCAATTGTTAAAATTCCAACAATCACGATATCTGAGCGTGAAATTTGTTCAGCATCCAAAATCATATAGCCGATGCCGGCAGAAGCCGCAACCAACTCGGCGCCAATTAGCGCCCGCCAGCTGTAACCCAGTCCCAGGCGCATGCCGACAATAATGGAGGGCAGGCTGGCAGGTAAAATGATTCTCCGGAACTTATCATAGGAATTCAAAGCAAACGCATCACCAACCTCCAACAGTTTGGCATCACATTGGCTGATGCCATTTAGGGTGTTGAGAAACACCGGAAAAAAGGCAGCCATAATAATGACGGCCAGCTTTGGCGCCTCTCCAATGCCAAACCAAAGGATGAGCATCGGAATGCAGGCAAGTGGTGGAATGTGCCTGACAAATTCAAACGGCGGGTTGATATAAGGAGCGAAGCGCCGGTTCATGCCAAGCAGCACTGCAAGCGGAAAAGCAAATAAAAACGCCAGACTGAAGCCGGCAACCACCCGATAAAAGCTTGTTGACAGATGTGTAAATAAGGTTCCCTTTTCTAGCAGCACCATGGTTGTGGCTAATACCTGTTCTGGTGGTGGAATAATATAAAAGCTAATTAAGCTGAATTTAGCTACAATAATCCAAATTAGAAGCAGGAAGACCGGCAGGGAAAGTCCTTTGACAAAATTCATTAGTGCGAACTCCTTTAAGTGCGAAACCACTGTATCAAAATACTGAATTCGACAATAGTACACGCATGTTCCTGCCCGAAAAGCTACAAACTAATAATATTGTGTGAATAAAATAATTATCTAGAATTTTTGCATAATAGAGAAAAAACAGAGTATTGACAGATACTTTGTTTACTCTTAAAATACATAAGGGCATAATGTGTGTCGGAGGAGAACATAGAATGAGTGATTCACAGCAAAGCAGAGAAGGTTTTTCCTCTGGGTTGGCCGTGTTTTTTGCCACCTTGAGCAGCGCAGTCGGTTTGGGAAACATATGGAAGTTTCCCTACCTTACCGGTGAATTTGGCGGTGGCGCTTTTTTGTTAGTCTACCTGCTGTGTATTGTATTTGTGGGTTTGCCGGTTATGCTCAGTGAGTTTTATTTAGGACGGCGGACAAGGCGCAATGCCGTGGGCGCTTTTGATAAGCTTAAGCCCAACTCGCTTTGGCCGTATACCGGTATCATGGCGGTATTTGGTGTGTATTTCGTCTTGTTTTTCTATAGCTGCGTTGGTGGTTGGGTTTATTTATATCTGTTTAAAGCGCTTAGCGGCGATTTTGCCCAGATAACGGCTGAAGCCGCCAAAGCCCAGTTTAACAGTGTGGTTATCGGGCCGTTAAGTCCAGTTTTCTGGCAAGTTGTGGTAATGTCCACGGTTTCCGGTATTCTTATTCTGGGAGTTAAGCAAGGCATAGAACGGCTTACTAAAATGCTGATGCCTCTATTGTTCGCTCTTATTATTTTGTGTGATATCAGAGCGCTGACCTTGCCAGGGGCGGGTGTCGGCATAGATTTCTTGTTTACTGTGGATTTTGGCAAAATTACGCCGCCCGTTATTTTAACGGCACTTGGTCTTTCATTTTTCAAGCTGTCGCTGGGGATGGGAACCATGGTTACCTATAGCAGTTATTTTACTCAGGATAATAATATGTTTGGGACTGCCGCCAAGGTGGCTCTTGCGGATACGTTGGTATCTATGCTGGCTGGGCTGGCCATTTTTCCGGCGGTGTTTTCGTTTGGCATGGAGCCTGCGGCAGGACCGGGGCTATTGTTTATGACAATTCCGCTGGTGTTTTCGCAAATGCCGTTTGGTAGCATACTTTTAGTCGCTTTTTTCTTTCTGGCCTCCATTGCGGCAACAACGGCCATGTTGTCAATGGTGGAAGTAGCGGTTATCTATCTTGTTGAAGAAAAAGGCTTTAGCCGGAAAAAGGCTGTGCTTGTCAATGCCGTGCTTATTATAGTTGTCGGCGCCTTGGCCGCTTTGTCGGCCGACACCGCAGCGCTGCTTGGTCAGTATACCGTGTTTGGCAAAGCTTTCTTTGCGCTCTTTGATTACCTTTCTTCCAATATCTTAATGCCTGTTGGTGGGCTCTTGGTAGTCCTGTTTGTTGGCTATATTGTGGATAAAGAAAGTGTTCGCCGGGAATTGACCAACGATGGCATGATACCTGGTGCGTTATTTTCGATATTTATTTTTGTTATTCGTTATATCACACCGGCCTTGCTGCTGCTAGTATTCTTAAATTCGGTCGGGGTTGTAAAGCTATAGCTGAAAATGGGGCAATGCCATAATCTGTGTTATAATAGTCACAGAAGGAGGCGCAGTAATGACTGAACTACAATCACTATACCAATGGTTGGAGAAATATATCCATACCTACTATACAGATGACAAGTTTGTTATGGAACGGATACTGCTAAAAGAGGTGCACAGCAAGCGGGTTGCAGAGAGTATTGCCAAACTGGCCAGGCAGGAAAAACTTACTGAACGCCAACAAATACTGGCTGAGGTCATTGGTTTACTCCATGACATTGCCCGTTTCCGGCAGGTTACTCAGTACCGTACCTTTGTAGATGCCGAGTCTTTTGATCATGGTACGGTAGGGGCAGAGATTCTTGCAGAAACCGGGATATTGCGGGAGTTTTCGTTTTCGCTAGCCGAGCAAGATGCGATTACTTTTGCGATTATAGCTCACAACAAAATGCTTATTCCACCGACAACACCAGAGAATGAGCTGCTCGCCAAAATGATCAGGGACGCCGACAAACTCGATATATTCCGGGTTCTACCGCCTATCCAGGCTGATCATAATTATGCTCCTCTACTTATCGAGCAACTAAAAACAGGCGGCGTTTTATCCTACACCGATGTCAAATCGTTAGCCGACAAGCGTCTTATTCGCCTAAGCTGGTTTTATGATATTAATTTTGACTGGACACTAAGAATATTGCTAGAAGAAGGTCATTTGGACAGGCAATTATCCGCCCTGCCTGACAACGAGGATTGCCGCATTATCAAAGCAACCATGCAGGAATATATAGATAAAAGGCTAAAAAAGGATAAAAGGCACTAAAATAAAGCGAAGGCGCCAGGCGGGAAATGGTTTGGCATCTTCGCTTTATTTTTGCTTCCAATAGAAAGCCGATAAGTCCATATAAAAAAGTACTAAGTCAAAAGCCCGGCACAGGCGGCCATTATACAACGCTCCGCCGCTGGCGCTTAACCTCCGCTTATGCATAACGGCCGCCTGTGCCTCAAAACTGTTTACGCTCGGTTTGAGTAAAAGACTCTGGTTTGTTTTGTGCCACAATAAAATAGTACCCCGGCACCCCTCGAAGCTCCCGTAACCCCTCGGCCTTTGCCGGAAAAAGCATTCCGCAGGAGAAAAGCCGGGCGGTATTCCGTTAAAAAATCCGTACTGTTTGAGCGTAGCGAGTTTACGGATTTTAGGAATATCGTCTGGCTTTTCAGCTTTTGGAGGCTTGTGGCCTAGACCTTTTGCTTCCTTTTGGGGCAATGCCAAAAGGAAGACCCCTACTGTCTCCACGTATTTCTTACTAGGGATTTAACACAACACTAGATTTTATGTCAGCAGCGGCGTAAGCTTACCTTGGTGCAGGATATGCAGATAATACATGGCTCGCGACAAGGCGACATACAGTAGCTTGGCATCATGGATGTCAGCAGTAAACTGTTTGTCAGAAGCATTGTAGATAATGACGCCGTCAAACTCCAGGCCTTTCGCCAAGAGAATGGGAGCAATTGTGATGCCGCCATGATAGCTGATAACATTACCGGTAATCAGGTTGAGATTGGTAAGCTGAGGCGCGGCAGTCTGCAAGGCCTCATATAGCTGTAGGCTGTCACTTTCTTGTTTTGTTAATATGCCGATGGATTTGCAACCCAACTGTTGATATTCCTCTATGATTTCGCAGGTACGATTAAGGGCGGTCTGGGTAGATGCCACTGGTTCAAGGATTGGTTTACGGCCAATCTCATAAACAGGGATGGCTTTTGACCGGCCTGAGGGCAGTACTTTATTGAACAGATCAACAATTTCTTTGGCCGAACGATAGCTGAAATTTACTTCATAATACCGGCATTTGGCTTCGGCAAATACTTCTTTTATGAGCTGCTGCCAACTGCTTAGTCCACGGTCGGTATGAATGGCCTGGGACATGTCGCCCATGATGGTAAAGGAGCTATTGCGGGATAGGCGGGAGAGTAGGATGTATTCCAACAGGTTAATATCCTGACCCTCGTCAATGGCAATATGATCAAACCTCTCAACATGGCCAAAGCCATCAAGTAAATATTTAAGATAACACAGTGGCGCCAGATCGTCGCGCTCGACTTGCTCAGTTGATAATAGGGAGGTTGTATAGGCTAGCAGGCTGTCAAGGGCTACACCATAGGGTTTGACCTTGCGCCAGGCTTGTTTTGTTTGGAAAAGCTCCTTATAGCCTGCCAAAAGTGACAAAAAGGGCAATTTGGCAGTATGTGCCGCGATAAACTGCTCACCTTCGGCTGCGTAGCGTAATGCGGTTTTTTCATCGGTCCGTGCTTCGCCGCGCGTGGTTCTTGTTTCATAGACTTCAATAAAGTTCCTGATTCGGAACTTGATATATTTTTGGAGTGACCGCAGCCGTTCATTATAGGGGACAGTGGCTCCTTCGGTTACTTTTTCCAGTTGCTGTTCACGTGTGATGACAAGCTGGTGGTCGAACAACTGGATGTCGGTTAACTTTAGACAGAATTTCTCGAGTTTCTTATCTAAAAAGATTTCCATAACCGGGATGATTTCAGCTGTACCTTTCCATCTGGCCACTGCGGCCTGGGTTGCCGAAGGGGTTGTTGTCTGATTGATAATAGGTTCTATTTGCATAATCGCTGTTGCCAAGTCGGCAAAAGTGGTTTGACGGACATCCTGGGCATCGATTTCAGGTAATAGTTCAGAGATATAATCTAAGAAAATTTTATTAGGAGCAACAATGACCAATTTGGACGGAATGAGTTTTTCATTATATAACAGGTAAGACAAGCGATGTAGGCCAATTGTGCTTTTGCCGGAACCGGCTACTCCTTGAATAACGGTAACCTGATTGAGTGGCTCACGGATAATTTGATTTTGTTCAGAGCGGATCGAAGTAACAATATCTTTAAGTCGGTCACCGGCACCGGTCAGCAGGCGCTCCAGGAGAAAGGGGTCGGCAATTAGCGATTCTTGTTGACGAGACATTAACTTACTTAATATATTGTCTTCCGACATGGAGAGCAGGCAGCCGTCTTCAATTTTGTATTGCCGTTTCAGGCTCACATCGCCGCTATAGGTGTAGCGGTCAAGCACCTCATAGGTAGCACGGCCGTCCTGACATTCGTAAAATATGGTGGAAACGGGGTCGCGCCAGTCGAAAACCAGAATGTCTTTACTGGTTTCAATATCAAGCTTGGCTACTTTGGTTCGTCCTATGTAATAAGGCTCAAACGTTTCAGTGCCGTCTTCGCGGAAGTCTACCCGGCCAAAGTATGGATTATCAAGGGCTTTGGCAATGTCGGAGACTTTTATGGCATGATCACTTTTCATGAGTGAATGGACATAGGCGCTGACTTCGTCTTTTTTGGAAAGTGACTGATTTATTTTGTGTACGCGGTCATCCATCGCTTGCTCAAGGTCTTTAATTATTTGTCTCATGGTGTCGATGGTGGTCGCCAAATGCTGTTGTTCCAAAGGGAAATCGGGATGATTGGTCATATATTTTACCTCGCATTAGCTTAACAATGTTCCTGGTCTGCTTACATAGTATAGGACTTTGTTATTATGTTTAGCAAGTAATTTTGTAATGCTTTCCAAGTTTTGCCTGGAGACAAGCAGGTGATTACGTTACTCTTGAAAGGCATTTGTTAAAATGTATACTGACTACACACACTGATACGCATAGTATGATTATCTAGGACAAAGGGGAAAAATCCAGTAAAAATGTATTGTTAAATCAGGATATTATGCTATAATATGGGTTAAATTCATACAAAATTATGGCGAAGAAGCCAGTAATGCTGATGTATTAAATACATGGGTATTACTGGCTTTGTTATTTTACTGAGGAAGGGTGACTATGTTGGAATTATCCATTAATTCGTTGGCGGCTGGTATTGATACGGTGTGGGTGTTATTATGTGCGGCGCTGGTATTTCTAATGGAGGGTGGGTTCGCTGCTCTCGAAGCCGGTTTTGTCCGCAGCAAAAATTCGTTAAATATCATTATGAAAGTAATTATGGATTGTACTATCGGAATGCTCGGGTATTTTGCCGTAGGTTTTGCGATCATGTATGGTTTGGATAAAGCCGGTGTTATCGGTTGGTCAGGCTTCTTCTTGAAAGGCGATATGGAGTATTTAGGATTAAAAATACCGGTATATGCATTTTGGTTGTTCCAGGCGGCTTTTGCCATTGCCATGGCTACTATTGTATCAGGGGCGGTGGCTGAACGCATGAAATTTATGCCATATTTGGTTTTCTCGCTGGTTGCTACCGCGATTATTTATCCCATTGCCGGGCATTGGGTGTGGGCAAGTGGCGGTTGGTTAAACAAACTAGGTATGCTGGATTTTGCCGGATCGGCAGTTGTGCATTCATTAGGCGGCTGGGCCTCGTTGGCTGCTGTGCTGGTATTAGGTCCGCGTACAGGCAAGTTTGGTAAAAATGGCGTTGTCCATGTTTTACCTGGACATAATCTGCCATTAGCGGCACTCGGTGCCTTTATATTATGGTTTGGCTGGTTTGGCTTTAATCCTGGCAGTACATTGTCAGGACTTGATATGAATATTGCCCGGATTGCTGTTAATACCAATTTGTCAGCTGCTGCCGGCGGTACCATTGCCGCTCTATATACGGCTGTTAAATGGGGTAAGGCTGATCCCAGTATGGCGATCAATGGGGCGCTGGGTGGTCTTGTTGCCATTACGGCAGGCTGTGCTTTTGTCGAGCCTGTCAGCGCTATCGTTATCGGCGGTATTGCCGGTATGCTGGTGGTGTTTGCCGTACCACTGTTTGACCGTCTGCGGGCTGATGATCCGGTTGGCGCCATTGCCGTACACGGGGTATGCGGTACTTTTGGTACAGTGGCAGTAGGAATTTTTGCCGAAAAAGGCGGTTTGCTGTATGGCGGCGGTTTGGGATTACTGGGCATACAGGTTCTTGGTGTTGTTGCGATCTCGTTATGGGGCTTTGCTGCAACCTATGTACTATTTTCTGTCCTCAAGGCGGCAGTGGGAATACGGGTATCAGTGGAAGAAGAAATCGAAGGCTTGGATATGAGCGAACATGGCATTACTTCTTATAGTGATCTGGAGTGTAATCCGCTCACTGCCCTAGGGGCTCCACCGGCTTTAGGAGTAGTACCGGCAGCGCAGCACCAACTGGCAGAAGAATAAAAAAAATTCTAAGTAGCAATAAACAAGTCAGCATATCCCATTTACAGGGGTATGCTGATTTTTTTCGCACTGGAGTAAAATGCCAAAGGAAATAGCTTGACCTTGGTGGAATTTCTCAAAAGAATAACAGGAAAACTAATGAAGGTAAATTCGTTATATTTTGCATTAAGAAGTTTGTAAATCGCTACAAGTGCTAGATTGAAAGGGGTTTCGGCGTGCAGGATAAATTGCAGCAATTGCCGTATTATAAGTGGTTAATTTTTGGTGTTATTAGTATTGGTGTCTTTATGGCAACAATGACATCCTCGGTTGTTAATGTTGCTTTGCCACCAATTACCCTTGCCTTGCACACCGATATTCCAACAGCCCAATGGGTGGTAACCGCGTATTTGCTGGCAGTTACCAGCATGCTGCCGCTGGTAGGGCGGCTTGGCGACGTTTTGGGACGGCGTTTTATCTATGGCCTTGGCTTTATTGGTTTTACCGTAGGTTCCTTGCTCTGCGGTATAGCTGATTCAATCGGTATGCTCATTGGCTTTCGTACGGTGCAGGCCATTGG
>JAEZVB010000090.1 GCA_023443285.1 Bacillota bacterium | reverse complement strand
CTGCTGCGGTTGCCAGTGGCTCAAGCACTATTTGCCTCGTCGCTGTTAACTATGGTGTTTTTAGAAGTTCCCTTGCCTACTATCGGTCAGCAAATGATTAACGGGGTAAGTACATTTTCGCTGCTTGCGATTCCATTCTTTATTCTTACTGGCCAAATTATGGGGGAAGGCGGTTTGGCTCAACGGCTTGTTGATTTTGCCAGCTTATTAGTAGGTAGAATTCGCGGCGGTTTAGCTTTAGTAAACTGTATTGCCTGTATGTTTTTTGGCAATATCTCGGGTTCAGCAGGCGCAGATGCCGCTTCTGTTGGTTCCGTTATGATTCCGGCTATGAAGAAAAAGGGCTATGATGCCGACTATGCAGTGGGTCTCACTATTTCCTCAGCCATTCAAGGCGTGGTTGTACCGCCAAGCCATAACTTGGTGCTGTTTTCTGTAGTTGCTGGCGGCATCTCGATCAAAAGCCTGTTCCTCGGCGGTATTGTGCCAGGTTTCATGTTACTTGCTTCCTTAATGACTGTTGCTTATGTTATTGCGAAAAAACGCAACTATCCGATGAGTGACCCGGTTGAAAGAAAAGATATGCCCGGCATTGTATTTAATGGTATTTTATCCATATCGCCGGCCTTTGTTATTCTCGGTGGCATTATTTCCGGTGTATTTACAGCTACCGAGTCTGGTGCGATTGCTGTAATCTATGCGTTTATCCTGGCTTTTGGCTATTACCGCGATGTGCCGGTAACCAGGATGTGGAGTGTGCTTAAACGGACGCTCAGGACAGTGCTCATGGTGTATTTCCTGATTGCTGCTTCGGCTGCTTTTGGTTATGTAATGGCCTATCTCAGCATTCCTGACATGATTACTAACTGGTTTATGAGTGTTTCTGATAATAAATTTATCATCCTGTTTATGATAAATATTTTGCTTCTGATTCTAGGTGGGCCAATGGATATGGCGCCAATGATCCTGATTTTAACCCCTGTGTTGCTGCCGGTATGCACTGCTTTGGGTATGGATCCTGTCCACTTTGGCCTGATGCTGATCTTCAACGCCGGTATGGGTTTGTTGACACCGCCGGTAGGTACGGTGCTATTTATTGGCTGCGCCATTGGTGGCGTAAGCATCTCCAAGGGTACCAAAGCCATGATGCCATTCTTTTATGCGATGATAGTTGTCTTGATCTTGATTACGTATATTCCGCAGACTGTTCTTTGGTTGCCATCTCTCTTTAAGTAGAGAATTGTTTTAGGTTGCAGACTAGAGGTAAGAGGAGGCGGTTGCTTCAATAATTAACTGTCAGCGTATTACCATGTTTTGCACTAAATTTTTGAGGGGGAAGAAAATGAAAAACAGAAAATGGTTAGCAGCATGTTTAGCAGTTGTACTAGGAGCCGGGCTTGTTATGGCAGGCTGTGGCGGAGCCAAAAAGGATGCACCGGCAGGTGACGCACAAAAAGCCAAATACACGTTCCGTTTGGCCGAAGCACATCCGGCTGATTATCCGACAACGTTGGGCGACAAAAAGTTTGCTGAACTTGTTAATGAGCGCAGTAAAGGCCGTATTCAAATTAAGGTATTTGATTCCGGTCAGCTAGGTGATGAAAAATCAGTTGTTCAACAGATTCAAATGGGATCTCTTGAGTTTACCCGGGTAAGCACAGGCAACCTTGCTGAGTTTAATAAAGCCTTCGGTGTATATTCTCTGCCGTATATCTTCAATGATGATGCCCATGTATGGCGTTATCTTAACAGTGAGTCAGGCAAGCAAATGCTAGCCAGCCTTGATAAATCCAAGATGGTAGGTCTTGCTTACTACAGCTCAGGTTCCCGCAGCTTCTATACCAAAAACCCAGTTAAAACCCCAGATGATCTTAAAGGCATGAAAATCCGTGTAATTCAAAATGCTATCAATATTGACTTGATGAAAGCTTTTGGAGCCAGTGCCACTCCGATGGCTTACGGCGAAGTATTCAGCGCATTACAGACTGGTGTTATCGATGGAGCTGAAAACAATCCTCCCAGCTATCTGACTGCCAACCATAACCAAGCTGTAAAGAACTATGTGCTTGATAGCCATCAACGTGTTCCTGAAGTGCTAATGATGAGCAAGATAACCTATGACAAGTTGTCTGAAGAAGACCGTGCTCTTATCAAGCAAGCCGCTCAGGATTCTGTTCAATACCAGAGAGAACAATGGGACAAATTTGAAAAAGACGCTATGGATAAACTCATTAAAAGCGGTGTAGTTGTTACCGAAGTTAAAGATGTTAAACCATGGCAAGATGCTGCCAAGGCGGTTATCGACAAATATGGCGTTGATTTCAAAACTGAACTTGAAGCCATCCAAAAAGTAGCTAAGTAATATAATATAGTATAAGTAAGGCGGCTTTTTCCCGGAAATGGGAAGGAGCCGCCATATCTATTTTAATGTGACTTTCTGCGATAGTTGTGATAAAATAGCAAAATACAGTAATAGCTTAGACGTAGGAGTGGACGAAGCATGACAGCATGGAATGTATTTGAAGTAATGGGGATAATCGCTTTTGCAATTTCGGGAGCGTTAACTGGAATAAATAAGAAACTGGATGTCTTTGGCGTACTGGTATTGGCAATAACCACAGCCATTGGCGGCGGCGTGATGCGGGATGCAATTATTGGCAATACACCACCATTAACCTTTCGTGATCCTACTTTTCTGATCATTAGTGCAGTGGCAACAATCGGTGTATTTTTTACTTACCGCTGGCTGGGGCGGTTTGAAAATACCATTAAAATATTTGATGCCATTGGCTTAGGGGCCTTTACAGCAACAAGCGCCAATCTGGCCATCCAGCATAACTTGAATTCCTTGTTTATTGTTACCACCGTTGCTGTAATTACCGGTATTGGCGGCAGTGTTATGCGGGATATGTTTGTCAGGGAAATTCCCTATGTATTCCGTCAGGAAGTATATGCTATCACCACCATCGTAGGTGCTATGGCTTTTTATTATTCTCAGCAATTCTTTGAAGGCAATATTCCGCTGTATCTTTGTTTTTGTATTACGACAGGGCTGCGGTGCTGTTGCATCAAATACGGTTGGAACTTTCCGGTGTTGGATGTGGAGTCGGACAAAGCGGCTATCAACAACCGTAATTCCCGAAACTAGCTAGAGAATTTCTTAATATTTATAGTGGTAGTGGTTGTCATTTTGTGGCAACCACTTTTTTGTTTGTTAATTGTCGTTTGATAATGATGTTAATAATTGACAATGTAAATAACTTACATTATAATAAATACCGACGGTAGGTATCTAATGAACGGAGTTGTAGTAATTGACGAAAAAAGCGCCTAAAGAACAACGGATGGAAGACATTATTGAAGCCGCGATTAACGAGATGGTGGATAAAGGCTACGATGGCACATCCATGCAGTCGATTGCCGAGCGGGCGGGCTTGACTAAGGGCGGGCTGTATTATCATTTTAAAAGCAAAGACGAAATACTCATTGCAGCTAATAGTCGATATTTTGAACCAGTATTGGAACTAATCCGAATAGCGGAAGCCACACCATGCCCGGTGGAAGCATTACGCACTTTTATTCATGAGTATCTGTGTTATTGGGCAAAGCATTCGCGAGGGATGATCTTTTCTCTGATCTCATTGACCAAAATTCTGGCTTGTTCAGAGATGTGGCCGTTGCTTAATGAGTACAGTACTATGATGATTTCTTTTTATGAGAGGCAATTTAGCAAAGGGATTAACCTGCAAAAATTTCGTGATCATAATCCGCAAAGTCTGGCGACGGCATTATTTGCCGCACTAGATGGAGCAACGCCCTATTTGATTATCGGCCAGCAGTTAACTCCTGAAAGTGTGGCAAAGCAATTTGAAATGACGTTTATTGATGCTGTAC
>JAEZVB010000053.1 GCA_023443285.1 Bacillota bacterium | reverse complement strand
CTACCGCCAACGCATAGGTGGTAGACTTTTTTTATTTGACCTGAATTCAATTCGAAGTTATGCTGACAAGAGCCTCTAAGATAACTTAGGAGCCACGCTGAACTTACGTTTCAACACGGCCCCTTTTGCTGACATAGCTTTGTTTAAATCTCTACAGAATAAATTAGCCTTTTAGCACAGGCACTGTATTTGCCGCATGAGGCATCACGGTAATAGAGTAATCTTTGCAGCCCAGCTTCTGTTCGGCAATAGCGATAGCCTCCTCCAGTGAGGTGGCAGGTATCATCCCAGCCTTAGTGACGAATTCTTTGTTTTCTGGCAGGGTAACGATGATAAGAGAAACTTGTTTGGCGATTAAGCCACATTTGAGGGCAATGAACCCTGGAACAGTGAATGCTTTTCGGAGTGCAAGTTCTCGCTCGTGCAGCGATTCAAAATCAAACCAACCGCTGAAATCTGGCGGTTCCATTATTTGACGACACTCTAGCGTTAAAATGACCACACCGCCGTCCTTTGCTGCCATAAAGGCGTTGTCAATGCTTTTCGAGCCTTGGTATAAGTTGATATCCTTGGGAAAACCGCCGGCCGAGCCGATGACCAAATCAGCCTTGGCGGTAATGGGTACCCCAAAGATGTCTTCCACTGCCTTGCAGCCTTCCAGCCAGGCATCAGTCCAGTGTCCGGCAACAAACTTGGCGAAGCCTCCTTCTGGTGTTAAAACAGCATTAAGTAAAAAGGCCGGTTTAAGCATTTCCGCCATTTCCATTATGTTCTCGTGCATTTTATTGCCTTCAAGCTTGCCGGCAATGCAAGCCGGGCTAACACCCTGACCAATTACATCATGCAAACAGAAACTGTGGTTGCTTTGGATGCTGCTATAAGCGGAGACGCCAGGCATAATCGACTTACGGCCGCCGCCAAATCCGGCCATTAGATGATAGACGATACCCCCAGTTAGAATGACTTTGTCGGCCTGAGCAACAGTCTTATAGACACAGGCGTCCACTCCTTGGCTGGTGGTGCCGAGTTTTATGAAATCTTCCGTGTCGAGAGCATAACTCTGTTCAATCTTGATTCGCTCGACTACCGCTTGTCCATAAGTAACAAGGTTTTCTTGTGGAGTGTGATGCCGATGAGCACCAAGGGCAACGACTAGGGTAATGTCGCTGTCCGGAATACCAGCTGCATTTAGTTCGTCAAGCAAGGGTGGCAGGAATAGGTCGTTTCGAACCCACCCACGGGTGATGTCGCTGGCGACAAGGCATACCTTATCGCCTTTTTTAACGATTTGTTTAAGTGGTGGAGTGCCTATGGGGTTGGCAAGGGCTGCTTTAACGGCAGCAGGTATATCTGTTACCGGCTCAACAGGCTTACCTTCAATAACATGCAAAATTTGTTTTTTCGGGAGACTGAATTTGATGTCTTTGTCCCCATACCCTAAATGGATTTCCATGGACATAGATAGTTCCTCCTTGTAAAGAGATCGTCTATTTTTCTTAAGTATTACGCGTTTCTTGAGTAATATGGTTAGCGAAACCGTATTGTTTGTGACATAATTCCTCTACAGAACAGTACTAGTTTTTTAACTTATAATTATAGAATAAACCAAGATGAAAAATATCACAAGTACAAGGAGGGAAACAAAAGGACAATTTAAAAACACATTCTACAAAATTATTCAAACTTTGAAGGATTTTGATGTTTTGTGGTAAATATTATAGCGAGGTACAGTGTGAGGATACATATGAATTGTGATGCTTATCATTAGTGTACACTTGATTCTCATTTGAGCCTGATATTCAACTGTTTTCATTACTAAAATCATGTTGCGATTTAAAAATTATGTTTACATCGTGCAAGAATCCATGAGGAGGTGAATATCTGTAATTCTTTCGGTTATTCAAATATTTTATAAAAGAGGTGGAATACTTGAAAAAAACAAATTTTCGATGGTTTATGGCGGTACTTATATTTTTAATTACTTTTATGTCATATATGGATCGGGTTAATCTTTCCGTCGCTACGCCAACAATTATGCAAGAATTTGGTTTTACTAAGGTAGATATGGGATTTGTACAGACTGCATTTTTTGTGGGTTATGCCTTAATGCAGATTCCAGGCGGGATGATGGCAGAGTACTTTGGTCAGCGAGTTGCATCCACTTTGGCAGTTACTTGGTGGTCTGTTTTTACTGCTCTTACTGCGTGCGCTACAAGTTTTACTTCATTTGCAATCATTCGGGCGTTGTTCGGGTTAGGGGAAGGACCTATCTTTCCTGCAATGAATAATTTTATCTATCGCTGGTTTAATAAGGCTGAGAAGGCAACGGCATCGTCGTTTATGCTTGGCGGGGCTTTTGTCGGTCCTGTGTTTGGCCCGGCAATCACTGTTGGCTTGATGTTGGCTTTTGGTTGGCGTTCAGTTTTTGTGATCTTTGGTGCGGCAGGTTTGATTCTTGCACTGGCTTGGTGGTTCTTAGCAAAAAATAATCCGCGGGAGTGTCCCTTTGTTAATAAGGCCGAGGCCGATCATATTGAGGAAGGGATGGCAGTAGCCGATCCCAAGGCCGTTAAGGAAATTGCTCCCTGGGGAAGCTTTATCACTTCAACACAGTTTTGGGCTATCGGGTTGCAATACTTTGTTACCGACTATATCATGTACGTTTTTCTTGCGTGGCTACCACTCTATCTGATGGAAGCGCAAGGATTTTCGTTAGCCAAGATGGGTGTAGCAGCTTCGTTTCCTTGGGCGGCACTCTGTATTATCACTTTTCTTACAGGTTTCATTAGTGACAAACTAATTGCCGCAGGTGTATCTAAGCACAATGCACGAACCTTCTTTGGAGCAATCGGTCTTTTGCTTTCAGGGGCAGCCCTGTATATGGCTGCCATTGCAGCTACTCCGAGTATGAATGTTTTGTGGCTTACTGTCTCTCTTGGATCATTAGGGTTTACGTTTAACGCATCTTGGGCTGCATCTATGGACATCGGGGGTAAGTTCTGCGGCACAGTTTCTGGCTGGATGAATTTTTGGGGTAATATCGGTGGAGTAGTAGCTCCCGTTGCAACTGCTTGGATAGCGACTCATTATGGTTGGCAGGCAGCCATTTTGGTGACTGCTTTCTCAGCAATAATAGGCGTTGTATGTTGGGTTGCCGTGAAACCGGATCAGGAGATTGTAAGAAAAGATAAAGCAAGCTACAAAGTTCCGGTCTAGAAAGAATCTTGTGCATGCGTCTGTTGATGGCTACAAGGGCAACAGAGTATGCATGATTAATGCAAGGTGGGCTAGCAATGCAAGAATTGATATATGCTAGAGTACATGAGTATTACTGGCAGGATGATTTTAGCTGTGCGCTGACTACGTTAAAGACGCTAGCTGAATTGTTTTATCCTGAGCTGCATCCCCAGGTTATTAACGCTGCTTTTGGGTTAAATGCGGGCAGGTTTGGTTTGCAGTGTGGTCTGGTTGAAGGTGGCTTGCTTTTTATCGGCAGTTATGGCAGCCACAAAAGTATTGCTCAAGACCAGATTAGGGAACTATGCCACGAATATTGCCGGGAGTTTCAGGCGCGTTTCGGCAGTATGCTGTGCACAGAGCTTAGGCCACAGGGGTTTCGACCGGAGAATCCGCCCCATCTTTGCGAAAATTTGACCAAACAGGCTATAAGTTTTGCCGCGGAATTCATAGCTGAAAAGATAGAAATAAAATAGGACCGTGTGAGAATATGAAAGTAACCGTTTTGGTAGACAATAATACTATCATCAATCGATACTTCTTGGGAGAACCAGGGGTAGCTTATCTTATTGAAAGTGATGATAATACATACTTGTTTGATACCGGCTATTCGGATATATTTCTGAAGAACGCTACAAAGATGGGGATCAATCTATTGCGATTGGATGCGGTCGTGCTTTCGCATGGACATAATGACCACACCTGGGGACTAAATGAGTTGGTTAAGCTCTACTCTGAGGCTGGCCACGAAGAGTACACCTGCAATAAACCTACAGTCATAGCTCATCCTGATGCGTTTTTGGATAAAAATGTAGATGGGTTTGATATCGGGTCAATGCTTTCTATCCGGCAACTGGAAAAAACATTTCCAGTAAAGCTGAGTAAGGAGCCGGTATGGCTTTCTGAGAAGCTTGTGTTTCTGGGGGAAATTGCCCGTAATAATTCTTTTGAGGCAACAACCCCAATCGGTAAAACCTTGCGGGATAACTCCTGGGAAGCGGACTATGTACTTGATGATTCTGCGTTAGTGTACATAGCTGATAAGGGGTTAGTAATAATTACGGGCTGCTCTCATGCCGGAATCTGCAATATTATTGACTACGCCAAGAAAGTATGTAATGAAAAGCGAGTATATGATGTTATTGGCGGGTTTCACCTACTAAATCCTTCTCCGCAAAAGCTTGCGCAAACAGCCCAATATCTTGCAGCATGTCAGCCACATGCCGTCTATGCCGGTCACTGTACTGATTTGCCTTCAAAAATAACCTTAGCGCACGCCATGAATGTGCAAGAGTTTGGGGTTGGATTAGTCCTCAAATATAAATGATGTAGCCATTTTGACTAAGTAATAGCACAATAGTATATAATACGCAAAAACTGGTACTATTTATCAGGATGTTCGTGTTAAAAGTACATTATTACTTAAAATAAAGTATTATGTATGCTTATTATTGTGTACTTGCAAAAGTAACTTCCAATAATTATAATAAATCATAATACTAAAGTCTTTGAGCGAAGATGCTTTATGAACCCATATAAATGTGTGGGTCATAAAGCATTTTTTGTTTATAAGACTAACAATTACTATGCGGGTGGGGTGAGAGGTGCAAATAGACTAGGTGGTTGCTATCGCATAAATTGGGGAGGGAATGAAAGTGGGAAAAAAGTGGATTAAAGCTGGTGGGATTGTAACGATGCTACTGTTTGTTGCCGGGATGATTACCGGATGTGGCGGCAAAGGTGCTTCCACAGCTGGCTCTGACGGAATTAAGATTGGTGTGGTTTATGAAATGACAGGCGGTACTGCAACCTTCGGGACAGCTGCTGCCAACGGTGCGAAACTTGCTGCCAAGGAAATTAACGCTAAGGGCGGCGTTCTCGGTAAACAAATTCAACTTGTTATTGCTGATAATAAGAGTGAACCTTCGGAGTCATCAAATGCTATGACTAAAGTCATTACCCAGGATAAAGTTGTCGCGGTAACAGGTTTTACTACCAGTTCAAACGCCATTGCCGCCTCGTCTGTTGCCGAAGCTAATAAAATTCCCTTCATAACTGCCGCTGCTACCAATCCCAAAGTAACAGTTGATGAAAAAACAGGTAAGGTTAAAGACAACACATTCCGTGTTTGCTTTATCGACCCATTCCAAGGAACGGTTGGTGCAAATTTTGTCTTTAATGAGCTAAAATTAAAGAATGCAGCAATTATGATTGATAATTCCAGTGATTACAGTAAAGGCCTTGCAAGCTACTTTAAAGATAACTTTGTTAAAAATGGCGGTACGATAGTTGGCGAGGAAGCTTACCTGCAGAAAGACCAAGATTTTAAAACCGTGCTTGTCAAGATAAATAGTCTTAACCCAGAGGTGATCTATGTTCCCGGTTACTATGAAGAAGTTGCTAAGATTGTAAAGCAAGCCCGTGAGCTTGGTATTACTGTACCGTTTGTAGGCGGCGACGGCTGGGATTCGCCCAAGCTTGTTGAAATCGGTAGCCCGCAAGCCTTAAACAACACATTCTTCAGCAACCATTATTCGTCTGATGACAACAGCCCAACAGTAAAGACCTTTGTTGAAGCGTATAAAAAAGAATATAATCAAACCCCAGATGCCTTCGCCGCATTAGGCTATGACGCCATGTATGTCATGGTAGACGCTATCAAGCGAGCCAATAGCGCCGAACCGGCTAAAATCCGGGAGGCACTGGCGGCAACAAAAGAGTTTTTGGCTGTTACCGGCAAGACTGCGATAAATGAGAATCATGATGCCGTAAAAGCGGCCGTAATTTTAGAAATGAAAGATGGTAAACAAGTGTACCGAGCAACTGTAAATCCTTAGTCTTCGACGTTGCACTTTAATCAGCCTCAACTCCTGCAAATAGGGTTGAGGCTGATTGTATTGACAGAACGAAAAAAAAGCGGTACTATAACAAATAACAATATATGTGTACATACACCTTTGAATCCGTACTATATTACGAAAGGCGTTTTTGCAATGAACCCTACTATGGGAAGTTTTCCGAAAAACCCCAGCCCTTGTTTATGTCTTAATATTAGACGTGCTTCCCGGGCAGTTACGGCATTTTATGAAAAGGTTTTCGAACCAAGCGGCATTAAAATTGCACAATGTTCCCTATTACGGCATCTTGAGCAGGTAGAGCCGGCAACAATTAGTGAACTGGCCAGTATTATGCGTATTGATAGAACTACACTGAACCGGAATATGAAGCCGCTCATCGAGCTTGGCCTTATTGAAGTTAATCCCGGAATAGATCCGCGCTCTAAACAAGTTTCCCTCACTAAAGCCGGGAAGTCCAAAGTGGCTAATGTCACCGTGCTATGGAACCAGGCGCAGGCAGCGCTAAAGGAATATCTGGGGGACACAGGGGTAGAAGAGTATAACAATTTGGTTGCAAAATTGGAAGCGCTGGTGCCGTAAGTTTTTTTTTGCAAAATTGGTGTATATACACATAAAAATAGGAGTGGTGATGAGTGGAAAAAGAAATTAAAAATTATATTCTGGGTTTAGGAGTAGATGACGTTGGCTTTGCCTGTGTTGAGGACTATCAAAGTCCCAAATCCTATGAAATAACAAAGTTTTTGCCTGATGCAAAATCGATTATTGTGCTCGCGTACAAAGTTTTATCAAGCTGTGAAAGTCCCAGTCCCAGTGCTGCTCTGAACGGTTATCTGGATTTAGGTTCATTTTCGAGGTTTTCCAGTTACCAGATTGCCCGCTTTATCGAGCGCAACTATGGCGCGCAGGTTGCTACTATCCCCATCTCGTATCCCTTTGAAATTCATAGTGACAGACCGGCGTTAGCCGACTTTTCCCAGCGTCATGCTGCTATTGCTGCAGGTCTCGGAACTTTTGGCCGTCATAATCTTGTTATTCATCCCCGGCTTGGAACACGGGTTCATTACACAAGCATTATTACTAATCTTGTTTTGCAACCTTCGCCAAAATGTGAGCAGGATGCTTGTACTCATTGTAATGTTTGTGTGGAAAACTGCCCAGCAGGAGCACTGAATGAGGAAGGCAAAACCGATGTAATGAAATGTTTAGGTCATTCGCAGCCATATGGTTTGCCAGCTGACATTGGCTTTAGATTACAGTTGTTAGCCAGCTCGCCTGAGGAACAGAAAAAGCTGCTGATGAGTGAACAATATGCCCGACTGCGGCAATCCGCGCATTTAGGAAACCAATATATTTGTTTTAACTGTTTGAAGCTTTGTCCGATAGGCCAAGGCTAGCAGGGGATACAGAAGACATTAGAGAAGCAGTATACTGTGGATTAACTCACGGAAAATAAGCAGCCGCCAGCGTAATATAACGCTGGCGGTATTTTATTCGTAATTTCGCATAAAATAATAAAAATAGTATATTTTAAAAAAGGGAAAATCTTACAAAGGGCGAATACTAAAAGGAAATATATGGAAGGTGATTATCATTAAGGTTACTCGAGTTGCTCCCGTGTTTCCTAGTTTAAAAGCGCATGTAAAAGACCCGTATGAGGAAAAGTCGTACTCTCCTAAGAAAAAACCGGAACCATCATTTAAGAGTTTGCTGGAAAAAGAACTGCAACCAAAAACAAGTGCAAAACTAAATCTCTTATGCTAAACGCTAACGTCCCGACGGACGTATTTTTTTTGCCGGTTTTTATGCTCACCAACTTTGTATTTATGTTCATAGTATGATGATTTTTAAAGGATATAAATGGTGCATGAAGAATGATTTAAAGTAGGTGGCGATACTGCTGGAGGGATAAAAATGAATTTTACAGAACTCTACTTTAAAGCAATATTTAAAGAGACGCCAATTGCGCTTTCATATCAAAAAATTATTCTGGGCGAGAACGGGATTCCCTGCGATTATGAAATCATAGATATCAATCAGGATATGGAAAAACTTTTTCAGGTCAAAGCAGCAGAGGTGGTTGGGAAAAGGTTTAGTGAAGTATATCCCATGGAAAATGAAAGAACAGAGAAATGGATTAAGATAGTTGGCGAAGCTGCGTTACATGGAAATACAATCTCGGAAGATATCGAGGTTAGTTTGATCCAAAAGCGTCTGCGCGTCACCTTGTTTACCCTGGATAAGTATTATTGTGTGGCCAGATATGTTGAGCTTACTACAGAAAACGGCCAAGAGGAAGAATTTCCGCAATTCTCCGAGCTTGATTTGGATATGTTATGCATTGGCGATATGAATGGCAATTTTATTAAGGTTAATAAGGAATTTGGGAATGTATTAGGTTATGCAGTAGAAGAAGTTTCGGGGCAAAATTTTCTTGCATTGGTACATCCGGATGATGTGACGGCAAGCTTGTCAGCTATGGAAGAATTAGAAACACAAAAAACGGTATCAAATTTTGTTAACAGGGTTCGTCATAAAGACAGCTCCTATCGTTATATAGAGTGGCGTTCAAGAGTACATGGAAGATATGTGTATTCTTCAGCTCGGGACATCACTAAAAGAAAACTTATGGAAATAAAACTTAAACAAACCAATGATGAGCTTGTTTCCTTAACCCAAAAACTGCAGGAAGCAAATGAACGCCTTAAATCGGTAGCTATTACCGACGAATTGACAGGTCTGTATAACCGGCATTTCTTTGAGCAAAAAATAGAAGTCGAGATAGAACGGGCTGATCGCGAAAATGTCCAATTGTCTTTGATTATTTTTGATTTGGATCATTTTAAGCGGGTAAATGACACCTGGGGGCACCCGATTGGCGACGAAGTGCTGAAACAAACGGCTAAGGTCACCAGCAGCCTTATCCGTAGCGGTGATGTGTTATGCCGGATAGGGGGAGAAGAGTTTGCCGTAATTTTGCCCAAAACCAAGCTGAGAAGTGCGGTAGCGGTTGCAGAAAAGCTGCGAAAAGTGTTAGATTCTGACTTGCATCCCCAGGTGGGCAGGGTAACCGGGAGTTTTGGCGTTGCCGAAAGGGTAAAGGCAGAATCCTTTCGCCGTTGGTTTAAAAGAGCAGACGATGCTTTGTACCGAGCGAAAAATCAGAGCCGGAACTGTGTTGTAGCTGACGCGGAGGCAGATAAAACTGTTGCCACAGTACATTTGGAGTGGCGGGAAGAATGGGCTAGCGGCAACAGAATAATTGATGAACAGCACCGGGAAATTCTTGAGAAAGCCAGCAGCTTGATTACGCGGCTATACTCACAGCCGCAGCCTAAAAAGATAGTAGGGCAGCTGGATAAGCTGCTAAAACATATTGTGGATCATTTTAATAGTGAAGAACAAATCGTGGAGGAAAGCGGTTATCCGGGCAGGGAACACCATGCCAAACTACATGAAACCCTATTAGTAAAAGCATTGTACTTTAAAGAGTGTTATTTGAAAGGGGAACTACGGACAGCAGCATTCCTTTCCTTTATCATTGATGATGTGGTACTAGGCCATATGGCTAAGGAGGATGTGCAATTTTTTCCCTATGTGAAAAAGGGTGAGACGATACTAAACTAGACGTTACTGCTGACTGGGAGTCGGTGGCCTGGATTATCACAGAAAAACTAACAGAAGGTCTCAACCGTATAGAATAAATAGTTGAGTCCTTCTGCTTTATTTAGCAAGCCGGTCGGCTGATTTTTTACCAATTTTGCCGCCAGGTAAGATTCCAGGAATGTGCCCAATAATCACCGGATTTGTCATAACGGACTCCGGCGCTTAGTTGTTTTAGAGTGAATTCTGCTCCGGCGCTATAGCGGTTTATGTTGCCTTCTGAGTTTTTAGCGAAAAAGGATTTTTCACCGCTCACGACAAGGCTGCCTTGACCGATCGGAATTGTCCATTCAGTGCCAACAAAGGCGGCTTTTTCACCAACCGGAACATAGTAAACACCAGTTGCTTTATGGTCGGCTCCGTCATACAGGTAACCGGCTTTTAGCTTCCAGGCCTTATTAAGCTGTTTTGTGAGCGTGAATACGGCTTTCTTTTTGTGGTTGCCGTCTGTATAGTAAGTTCGTTTTAGGTCAATTACCCCATATAGGCTAGGAGTGAAGTTATTTAGGACAGACAAATTGGTCGATGTACTGTGGACTCCTCGTTCATAAGCCGTGATTGTACCAAGGGATTCTTTGCCATGACTGATCCAGAAATGGCTGTGATCGCTAAGCGGACCATCATACATCGCCGCATAAGAATAAAAATTAAGGATTCTGTTTTGGGAAGCACCGAGCCAAAACGTAACATTATTTTGGTGATTAATTGGTGTCTTGAATCTGGTGACGACAGTAGTTTCGTTAAGGGATTTATACTGTTGTGCTATATGTGTGCGGTATAATGTTAGATTCCAAGGCGCCTCCTCGTCTAGCGTGGCTAGTTTCCATGCATTGGTTTTAATGCCGTCACTATCCTCACTAAAGGTATAATTAAGCCCAGTGGAAATAGGTGCCGCAGCCGAGACGGTAGATGTTGTGAAAACAGTTAAACTTATGGCCGTTAATACAAAGTAGGATAAATGTCGCTTCAAAGCAAACTCCCCCTTGCAGAATGTTTAAATATCACGAGCACTTACTTTTGAGTTATTTTCAGGTTTACTGTGCCGGCGGTGGGCTTTTTAATTGAGTCATAGTAAAAGTATAGCATTGCTTCTCCAATATAACAATCAAACCGACAATTAACAAAGATAACCTGCAGGATTTTGCTGCTTTGTGTGTAATTTCGGTAACAAGAGCATACCATGTTGGTGAAAGGTGATTATGCAATGCAGAATAAGCCGGTAGAAATTGCTGAGGGAATATACTGGGTAGGAGCAAATATTAGGGAAAGTGGTCTTGTCTGTAATCCCTATCTCATTGTTGCAGGCGAGGAAGCTGTTCTTGTTGATCCAGGATCGCCGCTTGACTTTGACAAGGTTTATGATAATGTCAGGCAGCTTGTCCCGCTGGAAAGAATAAAGTATATCATTTTACAACATCAGGATCCTGATTTTTGTGCGAGCACGCCACTGTTTGAACAAAAAGGCGTAACAGCGGCCATTGCCACACATTGGCGGACAGCGCAGTTAGTCAAGTACTATGGGATTAAATCTCCATTTTATATTATTAATCAGCATAAGAATAAACTGCAGCTTAATAATGGGCGGGTGCTGCAGTTTATTGCTACGCCATATCTGCATTATCCCGGGGCGATAACAACCTATGATCAGCAAACAAAAACGCTTTTCTCGAGCGACTTATTTGGTGCATACTCCTACTACTGGAGTCTGTTTGCCGACGAGTTACCAGATATGAATGGCAAAGACATGTATCTAGAAGTAATGAAAACCTTCCATGAACATTATATGCCTGCCAATAGTATCCTGCGACCGGTTATGGAAAAATTCCTGCAGCTTGATATCCAGACAATAGCCCCTCAGCATGGCTCAATCATTCGAAAGAATATACCTGTCTATATTAAAGAATTACGGGATTTGGAATGTGGTAGCTTGCTGAAGCCCATAAAAAAAGAAATGGCTAAGTCAGCTGGTATGGAGAGTATCTGCAATGAAGTCTTACACAGGCTGTTTGTTAGTTTTTCTAAAGAAGAGGTAATGCAAGCATTTAGCGGTTCTGATATACTGCTTGATTCTGAAACTTGTTCCATTGTTGATTATTCCAGCACCAGTCGTGACCTATGGCAAAATATCTTTCGGATTATTGCTGCGCAAAAGGGCTGGTTGTGGCTTGCGGTCATTGAACCGTTGGTAACTAAACTTGTATATGAATATGATGTGGAGATGCCGGAGGTCTTTAGCTCATCATTACAGGCTATGGAAAAACAAACGTATGAACTAACCGCAGAAAACCGTCAGCTAAAATCAGTTAATGAGCGTCTAGAGCATAGTCTTGATCATGCCAATGAAACGTTGCTTAAATGTCCGGTAACCGGCTTATATAATCAAAGTGTGCTGATGCGATATCTCCAGGAAGAAGAGGTTGTTGCTGCAGCCGAAGGTGACCTGACAAGTGTCTTGCTGGTGCTTAGTGTTGATAACTTGGCTGCATTAAATATTAAGTATGGTAACCAAATTGGTGACGAAATCCTTAAAGCAGTGGCGTATATTTTAACCGAAATAGCAGAAGAGAATCATAAGGTATTCAAGGCCGGTGGTGCCTCCTTTGCGTATTATATTGGCGACACTAACCAGTCGGCGGCCATTGCCATTGCCGAAACTATCCGGGTTACCATCGAAAGATCGACTGTGACGGTTGAACCGATTACGGTATCTATTGGAGTCGGTTTGCTAGGGGAATTTATCGGTAGCCAACAGTCTACCGAAGAGCAGGTAGAGTTATTATTTTTCAGTGTGCAAAGCCGCATGCAAATAGCGAGAGAGCGAGGGCAAAATCAAGTATGTTTTGATTCTGAAGCCGGGGCGCTTATAGCTTCTAAAGGAAAAGTGCTGATTGCTGATTATGAACTCTCTAGCATTGAGTTGATAAAGACAGCATTAGAGCAAGAACAATATGAAGTATTTGTGGCAACTGATGGTGAACGTGCGTATGATTTGGTTGGTCTGCATGCACCGGATGTGGTTATTACTGAACTCATGCTACCTAAGCTGGATGCTTTTTTGGTCAAAGAGAAAACAAGGATGTTATCAATTTCTAAAGATATACCTTTTATATTGTTGTCTCATCAAAAGGATTTAGCAAGTATTCAAAGGGCAATGTCTTTAGGGATTGAGCATTATTTGTCCAAGCCGTACTACTTGAGTGAAGTTGTTGGAATTGTGAATAACAAAACCAAGGCAGCAAGGATGAAACATGGCAGCTAGGATGGAGGGCTATAGGTGGTGACTGTATATCAAGTAATTGTAGCGCTCATAATTAGTCTGGCAAGTTGTGCTGTGATTGGATTGCTGACTGTTATCGGGTACCGATTGCGCTATAATAGACGGAAATCTCAGGCTAAGCAGCTAATACAAGGTATGTTGCGCGGTTTAACAGAGCCTGGCAAACGCGCTCTTATTCAGTTAATTAAAAGAAATCCTCGTTATGCCTTAGATGCTTTTATTGAGCTATCACAATCCTTGACAGCAGATGATCCCTATACAAGAAAACTGTTGCGGTTAATTAAGACTACGAACATTCACCGATCTTTTATCAAGGCACTGGGCAGCTCAAACGTATATAAGCGCATGGAAGCTGCTGCTTATTTAGGCTATCTTGCTGCTCCCGAAACCTTGGCAGCGTTAGAAAAAGCCTTACAAGTGGAGAACGATTCCCGTGCCAAATTATATATTTGTAACTCCTTAGCTGATTTAAAGATTCCCTCTTCCTTACCCTACATGGTCGAATCACTGTTAGGTGAGGAAAATTGGTATCGCACCCGGGTAAATATGCTGCTGGCATCTTATGGGTCTAGTTTTTTGGCGTATGTGCCGAATATTATTGAACGGAGCGAAGTTGAGATACAATCCTTACTCGTGGATTTTGCCTCGGTGCATCCTTGTGCAATAATGAAGCACTATCTTGAACAAAAAATTGACTCTCCCATTAAGGACATTGCCTATCGAAGCACGCGCGTCCTGGGGGAAACCTATCCTGCTGCCGTAAATATACCGGCTTATTATCTTCACAGTGACTTCGTTATCAGAAATATTGCCATTCAGGCACTGAGTAACCTACCAGAACAAGGGACAGTAGATACGCTTATTTCATTCTTGGCGGAAGAGCGCTGCTGCGAGAGCACTATTGTCACCTTATCGGAGATTGCGCGGAAAAAGCCGTCTTTTGTTGAATATTTGATTACTCGTTTTACAGTTGAAACTAGTCCTAAAATCTGCGACGGCTTGGCAAGTGTGCTGTCAAACCGGATTGAATATATACTAGTCAAAATGCTGTCAGATAAGACCGGAACGACAAATCAATTAATCTGTGCTATAGTTTCGCTTGGCAGGTATAATGGAATAATTAGCTTTTTAAATCGTAATAAAAACAAAGAGTTGGAAAATGCGGTTTTGTCATTGCTGCGCCCGGTTATAATTAATAGCGAGGTATTGACTGAGGAATTCAGGATTTATTTACAAGCTAGAATGTTATACAAATTAGGGCTGGAACCGCTCAAGGTAGCTACAGCGCCCAAAAACCATAATGAGTCACCCGGGAAGAAGTATTTTCTCATATGGATGTTTATGGCAGCTGCGGTCATCTTCCCAGCATTGTACGGTATATTTCACTATAACGAGTGGGTGCAATGGACGCTTTGGCAGCATATTACTCAATATGTTTTAGATTTCAACTACTGGGTTGCCTATTACTCGCTGGCAATTAACAGTATTTATTTAGTGCTGCTGCTGCTTTCTTTTCGGGCTGCCCATAACCAAATGCGGTTATGGAACCTCAAGAAGGATAAGTTTCTTTTTAAGCCAAGAATGTTGCCGGGGATTTCGATCATTGCTCCTGCTTACCGAGAAGAGGCAACTATTATTGAGAGTGTGAATTCGCTATTAAACCTGCGTTATTCAAACTATGAACTCATTGTGGTCAATGACGGATCGCCTGATGAGACGCTCAATAAGCTTATACAGGAATATGATCTGGAAAAAATTGATATGGTTGTGCCTAAGCGGCTGAAGGCATCACGCATTTTGGGGATTTATGCTAATAGGTCGATGCCTCGTCTATTGGTTATTGACAAGGTAAACGGTGGCAAGGCTGATGCGCTTAACGCCGGCATTAATATGTCACGAAAAGAATTCTTCTGCGGTATTGATGCCGATTCGCTGCTGGAAAGTGATTCTTTGCTAAAATTGACCTCGTTAACAATCGATTCGCCTTGTGAATCAGTGGCTTTAGGCGGTAATATCCTGCCGGTTAATGGTTGTACAATCCACAGGGGAATGCTAGAGAGTACCGGCATTCCCGGAAACCATTTGGCGAGGTTTCAGACCATTGAATATTTGCGTGCCTTTATGGCTGGGCGGTTGGGGTGGGCTAAAATAGACTGCCTAATGATTATTTCCGGTGCGTTTGGTTTATTTCGCAAAGATCGTGTGTTAGAGGTTGGCGGCTATTTAACAAGTAAAGAGCGGTATGGTCTTGACACAGTGGGCGAAGACATGGAATTGGTTGTTAGACTGGAACGCGCTATGCTAGAGGTGAAGAAACCATTCAAAGTATTGTATTCTTATAACTCCAACTGTTGGACAGAAGTACCGGAACATGTTGCTGTTCTCTATCGCCAGCGTGACAGGTGGCAGCGGGGATTGATTGACGTTATCCACTTTCATCGTACAATGTTTCTTAATCCCAGCTATGGGCGTATCGGATTAATGGCTGTCCCGTATTTTGTTATCTTTGAACTGTTGGGGCCTTTAATTGAGTGCCAAGGCTATATTATGGTGTTGCTGGCTGCAGTTTTAGGGATTATGAATGTAGAACTCGCCTTGCTGCTGTTTGCCGCATCCATATTGTACGGCATGGTAATATCGATATGTTCCTTGATTATTACAGTAGAAGATACGAAGTATTTTTCGACAAAAGAAATGCTGATCCTGATGATATATGCTGTGCTTGAGAATTTTGCTGTTAGACAAATCTTTAGTTTCTGGAGAGTCACAGGTTTTTTTAACTCGTTACGTACAAGTCGGGGGTGGGGCTCTATACCGCGCAAGGGATTTACCACTACTCCGAACTCTGCGCAATAAACCATATAAATATTTACGACATGTTTGGAGCTGACTATTTGGTGGAGAATATCGTTGATGTTACTGGTGGACAGGGTGGCAATGCTTTTTTAGTACTGGGACGAGAAAAAGCGGCGTTAGTTGATTGTGGTATGGCCTACTGTGCCGCCACGCTTATCGACAATCTCAGGCAGGTATTAAAAGGTAGGGCGTTAGACTATCTGTTTATCAGTCATTCCCATTACGATCATATTGGTGCTATCCCTTATTTAAGGGAAAAATGGCCAACAGTCAACGTACTGGGAGCAGACTATGCCAAGAAGGTTTTATTAAAACAAACTGCGTTGCAGACAATTAGAACACTAAGTAACGAGGCTGCGAGATTTTACGGAGCACCTGGTATCGATAAATATGATGACAAGCTGTTGAAAGTAGATATCAGTATTGGTGATGGCGATATTGTTGAGCTAGGTGGCGTGCGCATCAAAGTGCTAAAAACAACTGGTCATACTAAATGTTCATTATCTTTTTTGGTTAATGATAAAACCCTTTTTGCCAGTGAGTCGACAGGCTGTATGAGTAAATCAGGGAAAATTTATCCGGCGTTTATTATTAATGCCGATGAAGCAATAGAATCCATTACTCTATGTCAAAAATTACAGCCTGCGTTCATAATTTCGCCGCATTATGGACTGGTCAAACAAGCAGATGCCCCTCCTTACTGGGAAAACTGTAAATCTGCAATAAAGGAAACTCAAGACTTTATTACTACAGCAGCGGCGCAGGGATATACTGAAGAACAAATACTGGTACAATACGAAAGCCAGTTTCGCGATGAACAATACCGCATGGAGCAGCCGATTGCCGCGTTTCGACTGAACACACAGTACATGATAAAAACTGTATTAAAGGAAAGTGCCAGCTAACAAGTTGAGTTGATTAGGCGCTAGTTAAGTTTGTAGGCATGTGTTATAATTCCTGTAAGGACATAATACGGGAAATGGCAAAGCGTAAGAGAGGATGTGCAAGTATGCTTAATCTGGGTATGCCTGAATTAGCTGTAATTTTGGTTATCGCCTTGGTTGTATTTGGGCCAGGCAAGCTGCCTGAAGCCGGTAAATCCATTGGTAAGGGGCTTAGCGAGCTGCGCCGGGCTCTTTCGGGTGAGGCCAAGGATGAAACGATTACGATTAAGGCTGAGCCGACGGACAAGAAGCCCGGCGATGCCAAGTGATGAGAAATTAGGGTTATTAGTAAAAACATAGCTAGGTAATAAAGGCACAGCGCAGGATTATGCGAAGGTGTCTTTTATTTTTGGAGTAAGTAATATATATTTTCGGTAATGCTAGTAAGGTATGAAATTATCGTTGACAGAAAAAGATTTTAAGAAATATAATATATACTATACGGGGGTATAGTAGGAGGATCAAATGCTTAATGAGCGGGAACAGATAGATATAAAAAATAGATTGAAACGGATTGGTGGACAAATCAACGGAATTGAGAAAATGGTTGATGATCACCGCTACTGTGTCGATGTGTTGCAGCAAATTATGGCGGCAAGAGCGGCACTTAACCAGGTTGCGCTTATTATGATTGAAAGCCATACCAAAAGTTGTGTGGTTAATGCCATAAAAGAAAATCGGACAGAACAGGCTGTGGATGAGTTGATGGGCGTTTTGTCCAAGTTTAGTAAGTAACCTGGCTCCAAAAGGGGAAGGGGGCAAAAGTAATGACTGAAGCAAAAAAGACCGAGACCATCTCACTGAAAATTGGCGGAATGACTTGCGCGGCCTGCAGCGGCAGAGTGGAGCGCAGCCTTGCCAAACTGCCGGGAGTAGAAAAAGCCGCCGTCAATCTTGCTACTGAGAAGGCGACGGTAACCTATGACTCATCGCAGATTGGACTTGGTGATATAACGAAAAAGATTGAGGCAGTAGGTTTTCAAGTCATTCGCGATAAAGTAGATTTGAAGATTACCGGCATGAGCTGTGCGGCCTGCTCAGGCCGTATCGAACGAAGTATAAGCAAGCTGTCTGGAGTTGAGGTCGCGGTTGTCAATTTGGCGAGCGAGAAAGCAACAGTGGAGTACTATCCAGACATAATAAGCCTAAGCGAGATAAAAACCAAAGTTGAGCAGCTCGGTTTTGGGGTTCATGATGCAGCAGACGCAGCTACCGGCGATAAAGAGAAAAAAGCCCGTGAAGCTGAAGTCAACAAGCAGCGTTTGCGTTTGGCAATAGCCGCTGTATTTTCTGTGCCGCTGCTGTTGGCAATGGTACTTCATATGATGGGAGTGAAGTGGACAGTTGCCGAGCTGCTGATGAATCCCTATTTCCAGTTGGTACTAGCAACACCTGTTCAGTTTATTGCCGGTTGGCAGTTTTACCGGGGCGCGTATATGGTGCTGAAAAACGGCAGTGCCAATATGGATGTGCTTGTCGCACTGGGAACATCGGCGGCTTACTTTTATAGTATAGCCAACGTACTACGGCAGGTACCTGATTTGTATTTTGAAACCTCGGCCATCCTGATTACGCTCATTATTTTGGGCAAATTGCTGGAGGCCACTGCCAAGGGACGAACCTCGGAAGCCATAAAAGCTCTCATGGGATTACAGGCTAAGACAGCCAGAGTGTTAAAGAGCGGCCAGGAGATTGATATTCCGGTAGAAGAGGTTCTGGTTGGGGATATTGTTATCGTGCGTCCCGGAGAAAAGGTTCCGGTTGACGGGATTATTGTTGAAGGCACGTCAACAGTGGATGAATCCATGCTGACAGGCGAAAGTTTGCCTATTGATAAGAAGGTTGGTGACCAAGTTGTTGGCGCCACCATTAACAAATTAGGCACCTTTAAGTTTGAGGCCGCCAAAGTTGGTAAAGATACGGCACTAGCTCAGATTGTGCGCATCGTGGAGGCAGCGCAAGGTTCGAAGGCTCCCATTCAACGGTTTGCCGATGTGGTTTCCGGCTATTTTGTGCCAGTCGTTGTAGGGCTGGCGCTGCTAACCTTTGGCGTGTGGTTTTTTATCCTGGATCCAGGCAATTTCACGCGAGCGCTGGTTAATTTTACCGCAGTACTGGTTATTGCTTGTCCTTGCGCGCTGGGTTTGGCTACTCCGACATCTATTATGGTGGGTACAGGCAAAGGTGCCGAACATGGGATTTTGATAAAAGGCGCCGAGCATTTGGAAAATGCGCACAGACTAACCACCATTGTGCTTGACAAGACAGGCACGATTACCAAAGGGCAACCTGAAGTTACCGATATCATACCGCTTGCTGGACTATCTGAAGGTGAACTGCTGCGTTTAGCCGCCAGTGCAGAAAAAAATTCGGAACATCCGCTGGCTCAAGCGATTGTACATTATGGTCAGCAGCAAGGTGCTAAGCTGCAAGAACCGGAATCCTTTATTGCTATTCCCGGCCATGGGGTTGAGGTTACCCTGGGAGGGCAGCTGATTTTAATGGGAACACGGAAACTAATGCAGGATCATCATATTGAGTTTGCTGCGGCTCTTCCTCAAGTAGAAGCATTAGAGCTAGAGGGCAAGACTGTCATGCTGTTTGCTGTAGACAACAGGCTGTGTGGGCTATTGGCCGTAGCCGATACGGTGAAAGCAAGCTCGGCAAAGGCCATTGCCGAGTTGCAAGCCATGGGTATCGAGGTTTGGATGATGACCGGTGATAATAACCGGACAGCAAAGGCTATTGCCCAAACTGTTGGTATAAATAAAGTTATGGCCGAGGTATTGCCTGAGCACAAGGCTGAAAAGGTTGGGGCGCTAAAAGCGGCGGGCAAGGTGGTAGCTATGGTGGGTGACGGCATTAATGATGCCCCGGCTCTGGCAACTGCCGACGTGGGCTTTGCCATTGGCACAGGCACTGATGTAGCGATTGAGGCGGCCGACATTACCCTCATGCGGGGTGAACTTACCGGGATTGTCGCGGCCATTCGCTTAAGCAAAGCAACTATGCGCAATATAAAACAAAACCTCTTTTGGGCGCTGGCTTATAATTCGGTGGGTATTCCAATCGCTGCCGCAGGTTATCTGTCGCCTGTTCTGGCCGGTGCCGCCATGGCTTTTAGCTCAGTGTCGGTGGTAACAAATGCGTTGCGGTTAAAACGGTTTCAACCTTAACAAGCAACGCCCTAGTACATATAGGCAAAGGAGGTGAACTCTATGAGTCAGTCAGGCGAAGTAGTATTGAAGATTGAAGGCATGTCCTGCGGGCATTGCAAAATGAGTGTGGAAAAAGCTCTGCAAGCCATTCCGGGAGTTATAAACGCCAGTGTCAGTCTGGAAAAGAAAGAAGCGCATATAACCGGCACGGCTGGTCGCGCAATACTTGCCAAAGCTGTGGAGGATCTTGGTTTTGACGTAGTGTAATGCCAAAAATGGAGACAAACACGCAGAAGTCGGGAAAGTGGGCTTCGGCGTGTTTTTTTTGTAGCAATCTTCTGAGTATGCGGACAAAACTGAAGGATTTACATATTATTAATAGAATATGTCTGTAACTGTAGCACAATCGAGCGTTGAAGCAACATCTAAAACATTGTGAAACCCTTGCGCTTAAAATGGCTAGCTTACATAAAGGTGGTGATGGCAGAATCGAAGACAAGATATTTATGGAAGATAATGTTGCAGGAAGCTGCCTACGTCAAAGCGCCTCTTTGTGCCAACAGGATTTGCGCAAGCACCAAAATGAAGCGAAACGGCTTCGCCTAGAATTAGACAAATGTATCAGACGGCAAGCCGAGATTCAGGAAGAATATGACGCCATCACCAGGGAAATTGCCGGTTATAAGCACGAGTGCCAGGAACAGTCTGCTGTTGAGGCGAAGGTCCATCGGGATGAAATGGCCACCTGTGTAGATAGCATTGTGGAAAGTGGTGTCCTGGCTCAACAAAATAAAAGGGTACAAGAGGATATCATTGACCTTGAAACACAACTAAATTGTCTGGACAGGGAAAAACATAAGCTGGTAAGATGCCTGACGCTGCTTATTTCGCAAAAACCAGAGGCATATGTATTGCTAAGCGGCAGCCGGGAGGAACAGATCGCTACGGTTGCGCAGTACAATCAGTATCTTATGGATTTTGTGGATACAGCCCGGGAAATTGAGCGTCAGCAACAAGTTCCGGTAGTAGCTTTTCTGAATCAGGATATTAGCCTTTTATTGGAGAAGGTCAATATCCTAAAACAACAACAGAGTGATCTAAAATATCCAGAAATAGAAACCATTAATCAAGTTCGTGAATTATACCTGGCTCTGGAGGATATGGCTCAGGATTATGGTTGGACAACAAGCCAGATCACGACAGACACCCAGAGCGTGACTGTTAATAATCAAAGTGTCAGCCAATTGCGTCAGCAAGCGAATGATTTATTGGTTGTTGCGCCGCCGGGGCTACTGGCTAGAGTCGGTCTTTGCGAGCAATGGAAAAAAAGCTTATTTGATTTAATCATTAGAGCTAAGTCGATGGAAGAACTGGCGTATTCGCCAGAGGCTCTTCGCAGGCAAATCATTGCCGGAGTGGAGAGTGTTCTACTGGAATGCCACCATCTTGTCCAGCGTATTTACGAAGGCTGTTATAAACATCTTTCCGCCTGCGGGCATTCGCTGGACCAGGCTTATAACAAGATTCAGGATGAGATGACCACATTAACAAAGCAATTGTTGAATTCCAGTAAGCAGGTACCGCAGTCGAGTAGGCTAAATAACACTGGTGCTGCCGAAGCGGAGTTTAGTTTGCAGCAACGTCTGGAGAAAATCGAGGACAAGGCAGCGTTAGCTAATAGTAAACTGGAAGAATTGGCTGAGGAGAATGCGGCTATCCTTCTTGGAATCGAAGAAATTACAAAACAATTAGAAGACAGTATAAGCCCTGATAATGAAACACGAATTTCCATTGTACGGGAATGGGTTAGTGAAATACAGCAATACCAACCTGAAACTAAGAAAGCCATAACTGAGAGAGCAGCTGCCGAACGCGGGGAGCCAATACATCGGAGGAACTGCGCAGAATGCGATTCTGTCGCACAAAAGCTAGTTGCTAAGGAGCCCGGACTGGTACTACTTGAAGCCAGGGAATGGCTGCTGCCTGTTGCGGTTATGGCTGTGGAATATACCCTTGAAGGGCACAGAGACCATAACCTTTTTGAAAAATATATTATGAAATGCATTGCCAGTGGTCTGAGTGAACTTAGCAGCCCAGAGGCAATCGCCGGCTTACTAAACTTGGAAGCGGCTTTGGTTGATAAGCATGTTAACAAGCTTGTCCAGTGTTGCTTACTAATAGAACGCCAAAATGGCGGGGACAGAAAATATGAATTAAGTGCGCTGGGCTGGGAGGTATGCCAAACCGGCAAGGTTATAACTACTCTACTTTCTGGAAATGCGGTTGTTACCGTAAATGCTCAGTATGAATGGCTGGATGTCTGGAGGCAGGGGGTGAATAGTGTTGGCGATACTGACTGCAAATTGCCGCTATTTCGTTATTACAACAAGCAGGAAGAGCTGGCTCTGCGAGAGTATTACCCAGTTGATAATCAGGAAGTTAGCCATAGTGTAGAAGAGAAAATTAGGGAATGGTATCTGGTTCGACAGCAAGAGCCTGTCATTCATGTGTATGAACCGCAGTATCAACAAGACAGCAAACTGCGATTTGCTGAAATCTGGTTGTATGATGTTGCCCATAATCAGATTTTTTGCCGTGTTTGGAATTTTGCGCAGCAGGAATTTTGCACAAAACTGGAGTTTGCCCTAAGTTCGCTGGAAGGCCGGCAACGGCATGAACAGGTACAAGCTGCCTGCAATAACAACGCGCAGTGGACTGCTTTCATTACTAAACTGCGTAATCAGGATAAGCCTTTTTCCGCTTCTGTCATTGAGGAAAGTCCGTTTGGCGCATATAGGAGTAACGCCTACCGGCAGGCAATTGATGACACACGCGAACTGTTGTTTTTACTGATGCCAGATCTTACGGAAATAACAGCTGCTGCTGAGATTATAAAATGCTTGCGTAACGCGGTTAACCGTGGGTGCCGCATTTTTATTGGCTGGGGGACTGCGTACGATATTGCAGTTGAACAACAATTGCCGCCGGCAGAGGTGCTAGAAAGGCTACATAGTATACTGGATGCCGAAGGTTTTCCGGGGGTGTTTACCATGTATATAGGTAACCAGGAAAGCAAAACCGTCTTGGTTGATGAGCAATGCCTGTTGACTTGGTTACCTTGCCTGTCCTATCAGGGCAAACAACTTACACAGAACCAATCAGTTGCCAAGGTAATTGATAAAAGCTGCATAAGGGAGCAACAACTCCTGCTGCAGGGATTGTTTCTGAACCAATTAGAAAGACAGTTGCTGCAAAATCAGTTAGCTGATTCAGTAAAGTGCATTACCTGGTTTTACGCGTTGCTAACTTTGAATGAACATAGCTATATCCGCGAGGTATTGGCTGATGAGGCGCTAACTAAAGTCATGGACAGTCATTCTGAGCAAACACTGTTCAAACTGCTGGCTGTATATGTAAAAGCAAATCAATATGAATTCGGATTAAGCCTTCTGCTAACGCGGCTGGCGGCAAAAGAGGACAGTTATACAAAGCTAACCTATTGGCTAGATAAATTACGTACCCGTAACCCTAAGGCTTATAGTAAGATAATACCGATTTATAAAACTATCAGGAAAAGGAAATGAAATAAAACCGGCTTAATCCCTTGCTTAGTAAGGAATCAAGCCGGTTTATTGTTAATTTCTACTATAACAAAATTTTGTTGCCATAAGAATAGCTAAGGCTTCTGGCGGCACCCCAAAAGGATTGACATAAGCTAAGCATTATCAATAGAAGAAAGCAAAGTTAGCAACTATGATAGTTATCAGTGCCCCAATCATTGGGATGGCTGTGCGTTTTACAACATCAAAAGGGGATACTCCGCCCATGCTGGAAGCAACAACAATAACTGCGGTGATTGGTGAAATAGCGCGCGCGGCACTGGCGGCAAAGTGCATCGGCAATAACATAACTACCGGTGCAACCGACATTTTGGCGGCAACAGTCGGAGTTAAGGCGGCGAAGGCAAAGAACGGCGCGTTACCTGAACCCATGACAACTGAGGAAACAGCGATAATTCCAATCATAACAAGAATCATACCTGCCGCACCAAAGCCGGACGATTGAGCAGAAGAGATGATGGCGTCAATTGTGCCCATGACCATAAGGCCTTTGGCAAACGTTTCGCCGGCGACAATCAGGGTGATAACATTGGCCATTTGCATGCCAAGACCGTCAAAGAAGGATTGGATATCAGCAAAAACTTTTTTTCCATCACGATGACGAATGTATTCAAAAATCATGCCGATTACTACACCGATAAACATGGCTTTGATAATATCCATTTTAATCCAGGAAATCCACAAGCTGCTGAAAGCTAAAATCAAAATCAACGGCAGGGTCGGCAAAATAGCATAAATCATTGGCGGCATCTTTTCATCTGTTTCGGTTTTTTCAAGCTCGATAGCTTGCACTACATGACCATCGCGTTTGTCCATCCATTTTTGGGTAACAAAGTGGAGGACAGCAACGATCGGGATTACAACAGCGGCAATGGGTACTTGATAATTAGTCCAATAAAGAACTGGATCAATACCGGCAGTGGTTGCCGACAGGATAGTGCCTGTATCACTGGGGCTCCAGTCCAGGCAAAGGGTAGTGGCAATCGCGGCAGTTGCTGACAAGCGGCTGACGCCCAGACTGATAAGTACAGGGAACATGGTTACCATCAAGAGCATGGCTAGACCTGACGCGCTATTGATGCATAGACCTAAAAACATACCGGTAACCCAAGCACCGGCTAAGACAATATAAGGAGACTTCAAAGCCAAAAGCGGTCTAATTGTCAATTTTACCAGCGCTTTACTAGCACCGATATGATCCATATAGCGGGCAAAACCGCCTACTGCCATGATGTTGAGGCCGAGTCCGGCTGCACGGGAACTCATGGTTTGTTTGATAAATTCAAAGGCATCAAACAAAACAGAGCCGGTACTGGTCTTCGCCGGCAGAATTTGACCGAGGCCGAGAGCTACGGCGACAAACATTAGTATTAAGCCACCCATAAACAGAACTGGTTGTGGCTTATATTTTTTTACAATAAGATAGCCTACCCAAAAGGTAACGAGTAAAGAAATTACAATACCCAAAATAAAACCTCCTATTTTTTACTTAACTTCTTGCCAACCTTTTACATCGGTAATACCTAGGCCTGGAGCTTCAGAAAGAATAATTTCGTTTTTCGAAAAACTTACGCCGCCGACAATGGGATCTTCCGCCAATAGCACAGCGGCATCCAAATCGGCTCTGGTTACAATCTTTTTCCCTGCAGCCAGACTGGCTGCGGCAGTAATTCCCACTTTGCTTTCCAGCATGCAGCCCAGCATACACTCAATACCCATAGTTTCGGCGAAGTGAGCGATTTTTACAGCATTATGCAAGCCGCCGGCTTTCATTAATTTGATATTAATCAGATCACAAGCCGACATAGAGAGCAGTTTGAACACTTCATACGCGCCAAACGCCGATTCGTCAGCCATAATATCTGTTTCCACCCGGTCAGTGACATATTTTAGCCCAGCGAAATCATGCGCTTTGACAGGCTGCTCAATAAGTTCAATGTCGAGACCCAGCTGCTCAAACTTACGAATGATACGGACAGCTTCTTTGGGCGTCCAGCCTTGATTGGCATCAAGCCGGATTTTTACATCATAACCCACGGCCGCACGGATGGCCTCAACCCGTTTGCAGTCCATGACTACATCGGTACCGACTTTTAGCTTTAGCTCAGTATAACCTGCTGCGATAGCTTCAAGCGAATCCTGCACCATTTCGTTAGGGTCATTGACGCTAATCGTCAAATCGGTTGTCAGCTTATTGCAATAACCGCCAAACAACTTATATAGCGGTATATTGTGCAATTGACCAAATAAGTCATATACTGCGATATCCAGAGCGGCTTTGGCTGAACTATTATGGAGCATCCCGGTATCCAGTGTTGTCATAATTCCTTCCAGGTTGTCAATGTCCATGCCAATCAGCTTGGGGCCAAGAGTGTCGCGAATGGCAGCCACGATAGAATCTTGGCTATCGCCGGTTATGACAGCAGTAGGCGGTGCATTACCATAGCCGATAGCGCCGGTATCGGTTACGACCTTAATGATAATGTCTTCTGCTGAATGTACTTGGCGTAATGCGGTCTTAAAAGGCTTTTTCAGGGGGATGCTTACTTTGCCGATTTTAATCTCTTTTATTTTCAATACTCATTGCTCCTTTCTTTTAAAAAGTACATTTTTTGACATTGTATGTATGGAAGAGACACACTCTTGATTTATATTAGACAAGTATTAGAAAATCCCTTCAATTTAGTTAGGTGTGCCAGGGAAAAGTGATGAGGCAAATGCACTGTTGTTTCCTGCTCAATTTGTTACTGTGCTAATTGATCCATAAACAGCCAGATATTAAGCAGGCTGACAATGACTCCAATGACAAGCAGCAAGGCATTATGGAGTGTACTGTTAGCATATTTACCCATAACCTTAGTGGACGAAGTCAAATATATCTGTAGGAAAATGGTTATAGGTAATTGTATGCTGAGAAGCATTTGTGACAGTACAAGTCCCTTAAAAGGATTAGAAATGAGAAAAATAAAAAAGACAGCAGCTGCATAAGTTAGCAAGACGCCAATCCGGGTATGCAAGTCCTTAATATTATAAGGCTCGCGAAACATACCGGCAAAGATGCTGCCGGCGGCCATGCCTGCAGTGCTTGTTGATGATACCCCGGCAAATAACAGCGCAAATGCGAAGATAATAGAGGCATTGCCGCCAAGGAGGGGTGTCAGCATATCCCCCGCCTGTTCTAAGGTTTCTACATGGATTTGGTTTTGGAAAAATGTAACGGCGGCAATTAGAATCATGGCACTATTGATAGCCCAGCCGATCAGCATGGAAAAAAGCGTGTCCAGGAATTCATAATTTAATTGTTTTTTGATAACTGCTTCCTCTTCCAGATTCCATTGGCGGCTTTGGATGATCTCAGAGTGGAGAAACAGGTTGTGGGGCATTACGACAGCTCCTAAAACACTCATAATAATAACCAAGGAGCCATCTGGTACACTTGGTGTCACCCAGCCCGCCGCCGCTTGCATCCAGTCAACATTAACCAAAGTAAGTTCATACAGAAAGGACAGGCCTATTAGTGAGACAAAACCGATAATCCAACGTTCTAACCGTCTATAGGAGCTACTCCAAAGTAGCAGACCAGAAGTCAGAGCTGCTATGATTGAACCGGCAGCAAGCGGCAGGTTCAACAAGAGTTTGAGGGCAATGGCCATACCTAGTATTTCTGCTAATGCGGTTGCTGTAGCCGCGCCTAGCGCTGAGAGTAATGCCAGGCGTGAAAGCCAGGGAGGAAGATATATTGTGGCGGCTTCGGAAAGGCAGTAGCCGGTAACAATACCAAGGTGGGCGACATTATGTTGGAGAAAAATCAACATAATCGTGGAAAGCGTAACCATCCACAACAGCATATAGCTATAATCGGAGCCTGCTGCCATATTGGCAGCCCAGTTGCCCGGGTCGATAAAACCAACAGTAACTAAAATTCCCGGTCCGATGTAGCGCAGCCATTCGCGGGATTGAATATCAGGCAAATGAATTTGCGAGAGGAATTTAAACATCTTCCAGTAACCTCCGCTGTTAAGTAATAAGTGCATTTATGTAAGGATGGATATTCTTTTCTTCATTATAAGCCTTTATCTGTTTTTGTGGTAGATGCGGCATAAGGAAGTTAATTGTAAAGAAGGAAAAGTAAGGCAAGACAGAGAAAAAAACAGAAAGTTACAAACTTTGAAAAAATTATTTATGGAGGATGGGAGTTTATGAGTGGTACTATTCGGGATGAAGCAATGAAACTGCACAGGGATAATCAAGGCAAACTCGGAGTAGCCAGCAAGGTACCTCTGAAAGACCGGCGTGATTTGAGCTTGGCCTATACCCCGGGGGTTGCAGAGCCCTGCAAAGACATCAAGACCAACAAAGACTTATCCTTCGAATTGACCTGCCGGGGTAATATGGTTGCTGTGGCAACAGATGGAACCAGGGTTTTGGGACTTGGCGACATCGGGCCGGAAGCCGCTATGCCTGTTATGGAAGGAAAGTGTGTACTATTCAAAGTATTTGGGGATGTTGACGCGGTTCCTATTTGTATTGATACCAAGGATCCCGATAAATTTATTGAGACTGTAAAATTGCTCCAACCAACATTTGCCGGGATTAATCTAGAGGATATCTCTTCTCCTAAATGCTATGACATTGAAGATAAACTAAAAGAAATTATGGATATTCCGGTTTTTCATGATGATCAGCATGGAACGGCAATTGCCGCGCTGGCTACACTCTTAGGCGCGCTGCGTTTCGTGAAAAAGGACATTATAACTGCGAAGATCGTTGTAAATGGTGCTGGTGCGGCCGGATCATCAATTGGCCGTCTATTGGTAAGTGCGGGAGCTAATAATTTGACCATGGTGGACGTTAATGGTGCGTTGTATGATGGTATGCCGGGACTCAACCGCGTTCAGGCCGAACTTGCCAAGAATTCCAACAAAGCGAAAGCGCAGGGCAGTTTAGCAGATATTACGCGTGGTGCTGATGCCATTATCGGAGTTTCGGCTCCTGGTGTGTTTACTAAAGAACTCATTGCGTCCATGGCCGCTGATGCTATTGTCATTGCCATGGCAAATCCTGTGCCTGAGGTATCTTACGAAGAGGCCAAAGCGGCAGGCGCCAAAGTAGTGGGTACTGGGCGCTCTGATGCCCCAAACCAGACTAATAACGTGACTGTTTTCCCCGGCGTTTTCCGCGGGGCTTTGGATGTGCGGGCACGCCAGATTAATGAAGCTATGAAGTTGGCGGCGGCGTACGCCATTGCCGGCCTTATTGAAGAGAAAGATCTCAGGGAGGATTATGTCGTAGTCGATGCCTTTGATCCCAGAGTTGCTCCGGCAGTTGCGGCAGCGGTTGCTAAGACAGCTATGGAAACGGGAGTAGCCCGAATACAAGTTGACCCTGAGCAGGTTAGAAGTAATACAGCTGCCCGGACAAAAAAAGAATAAGGGAAGGTTATAAAGAAAAACAAACAAGGGGATTGAACTATAAGCCGGGCTATTGTTTGCAATAACCCGGCTTGAGGTGAAATTGACACAAGGGAGAGTGTATCATGAACAAAAATCTGCGTAATGGGTTAACCGTGCTAGCCGTTGGAGTTGTTATCTGGTTCCTGCCGGTTCCAGCTGGACTGAGTGTACCTGCGTGGCATCTTTTTGCTATCTTTGTTGCAACGATTTTAGGATTTATTCTTCAGCCTTTGCCGATTGGTGCCATCGCTTTAATTGCTATTGGCCTAACTGGGTTATTCGGGATCGTGAAGCCAGCCGACCTTCTTTCGGGTTTTGGCAACACGACCATATGGTTGATTGTGTCAGCTTTTCTCTTTGCCAAGGGATTTGTCAAGACAGGGCTTGGGCGCCGTATCGCCTATAAGATTATGGCTGCCATTGGTGACAGTTCGCTTAAGATGGCTTATGCAATGGTTCTCAGTGACTTGATTATAGCTCCAGCTACACCTTCGAACACAGCCCGCGGCGGCGGCATTCTATATCCTATCGTTCGTAGCCTTTCCTCAGCCTTCGGTTCAGAACCTGGAGAAACATCACGTAAAATTGGCTCTTATCTTATGAAATCTACATTTCAGGGAAACTGCATTACATCAGCCATGTTTTTGACGGCTGTGGCGCCTAACTCACTGGTAGCAGCGCTGGCTATGCAAACATCAAAAGTACAAATCAGCTGGGGAACATGGGCGATTGCTGGCATTCTTCCCGGTTTAATCGCACTGGCTTTGGCACCCTATATCATTTATAAACTTTATCCGCCTGAAATTACCAAGACACCGGAGGCTAAAGTGATTGCCCGGAAAGAATTGGATACGATGGGGCCGATGTCCTACGGTGAGAAGGTGGTTGCCTGTACATTCGTTATTGCACTTCTTCTCTGGAGTACAGCTACCTATACAAAAATAGACGCGACTATCTCCGCTATTGTCTGTGTTGGTATTATGCTTGTCGGTAAAGCTATTGAATGGCAAGATGTTCTTGAAGAAAAAGGCGCATGGGATACATTGGTTTGGATGGGCGCTCTGATCAGCCTGGCTGGCGCGCTTGCCAAAATAGGGCTTATCGCCTGGTTCGCCAAGATTGTGGGAGCCTCGCTGGTCGGATATTCCTGGGCGATGTCTTTAGGTATATTACTACTCGTATATATGTATTCTCACTATGCATTTGCTAGTCTTTCGGCGCATGTTACTGCCATGTATGCGGCCTTTTTGGCTGTCGCCGTTGCAGCTGGGGCACCTGCCTTCCTGGCAGCAATGAGTCTAGGCGTTATTTCTGCTTTGTATGGAGGTTTGACTCACTACGCAACAGGGCCGGCACCGATATTCTTCGGATCGGGTTATGTGCCTCAGGGAACCTGGTGGAAGATCGGCTTTATTATGTCAGTCGTCAATCTCATTATCTTTATCGGCATTGGAAGCATGTGGTGGAAATTCCTCGGACTTTGGTAATTTACTAGCAATGGGGGCAACTGACTTTGTGCAGTGCCCCCATTTTGTATAGTAAACAAGCGACTTGACCTAAATGAAAAACACGTAAAAATAGATTTTTCGAAGAAAGAAATCAGTAAAAGCAATATCTGTCTGGAAAATGGTTGTTTTATAAGCTATAATCATAGTATTAATAAAATTTACCAACCAAAAATAAATAAAGGTGGTTGACTTATGAAAAGACCATTATTTATCGGTTCTGCAGTAGCCATTGTTACTCCTTTTACTGACAACGGTATTGACTATTCAGCTTTTGCCAAACTAATTGAGTTTCAAATACAGGGTGGCACAGATGCTATAGTAGTTTGTGGTACCACAGGCGAAGCCTCTACCATGCCTGATCCTGAACATATTGATGCTATCAAGTTTGTGGTGGATACCGTCAACAAGCGCGTACCGGTTATTGCCGGTACAGGCAGTAATGATACACGCCATGCCATCGAGTTATCTAAAGCAGCCGAGGCAGTTGGTGCCGACGGATTGCTGTCTGTAACTCCTTACTATAATAAAGCTACGCAAAAAGGCTTATTCGCCCATTTCAAAATGATTGCCGAAAGTGTTAAGCTTCCCATTATTTTGTACAATGTACCGAGCAGAACCAATGTAAACATCAATCCTGATACGCTGAAAGCCTTATCAGAAATTGATAATATTGTTGCTGTTAAGGAATGTAACTTGGCGCAGGTTGGTGATATAGTAAACCTGTGCGGTGAAGACTTTACCGTATATTCCGGCGAGGATGCCAATGTTTTGCCGGTGATGTCACTTGGGGGCAAAGGCGTCATTTCGGTTATGGCTAACATTATCCCCAAAGACACCCACGATATGGTGGAGAAATACCTCCAGGGCGATACCAAGGCTGCCACTAAGCTGCAGCTTCAAACCTTAAATCTCATCAAAGCCTTATTTTGCGAAGTAAACCCAATTCCGGTGAAAGCGGCTGTAAATCTGATGGGATTTAATGCCGGGCAATGCCGCATGCCGCTAACCGAGCTTGCCGATAATAACATGGAATTACTCCGTAGCGAAATGAAAGCATATGGATTGATCAAGTAGAGAAGAGATTAAAAAGTATTTACATTATAAAAGACGCTTTTCGCCCTCGCTCTGTAAGCCAAGGTGAAAGCGTCTTTTTTACCTTAACAGATAGTATAACTTTCTTAAAAACAGCAGACCCACTATACATGGGTCTGCTGCTTTCTGGGTATTTACATTACATTTTCCCTGCTAAATTATTCCTTCGAAGCGCAACATAATTTGAGCAATGACAGCGGCGCATAAGAAAGTGCCAGTGTACACCGCTAAAGCGACAACGATAATTTTCCAGGACATTTTTTTAAAGGCCTCTAAATCTTTGCCGATAGCTAAACCGGCATAGGCCAAAATCGGTGTGCACAGAGCTAGGAAGTCAACCTTAGATGTATAAAATGTAACGGTTTTGGCAATGGGGGAAATTGGGGCTGTCACTAGCAGCGCCACAATGGATACCCAAAACACCATAGGCAATTTAATGGGTATTACGTGGGTTAAACCGGCGCCGACTAGAGTAATGATAAGCATAATCGCATAGCCAATGGCAGCTTCGCCTACCGGCATATGATAGCCGACGGTATTACCTGCTATTGTCATAATACCTATCAGTACCAAAGCAATGGACATATCGCGGAATTTCATTATGCATCAGCCTCCTTTGAATCATTTTTCCGACCCAAAATAGGTTTGAGCAAAGTATAGAGTTTTTCGGTAACAGGGAGGGAGATAAAGAGCGAAAAATAGATGCCGATGATGGTTGTTAAAAGATTTGCAGCTCCTGCATACATCAAAATCTCAGCCGCCTTATCAGGGAAAACCGATTTAATCGCACCGGAAGCGGCTGCCATCATGCTGCCAGAACCAACGCCAGCCCCCATGGCTAACGCATAAGGATGGAAAATATCGAGGGCTGCAAGGTAGCCTGCTAACAAGCCCAGCCATACAGCGCCGAACAAGGTGCCACATATATATATCGACATAACGCCGCGTCCTTCAGGTGAACTTAAGCCATATTTTTCACTGATAATTGCGATGTTTGGTTCTCTGTCAATGGAAAATGTTGCACCAATAGCCTCGCGTCCCAGACCTAGTGCTATGGCAATAGGTAAACCGAGGATTACTGTTCCAAAGAAATGTCCGAGCTCCTGCAAGGATAATGAAAGTCCGGATTGTGCGACTTTTACAACCTGCGGACCGATTACCGTTCCAAGCTTAGTCACTAGCATGAGTGTGGTGATACCCAAAATGGCAGAGGCCAAATTCATCTCTTGGGGTTTCACAACCTTTAACCGGGGAACGCTCAAAATACCGCCGATGACCATAGCATATAGCATGGGCAGAAAAAGGAGTACACCTGGTCCTACTGGAATCTTTTTGGCGCCAATCCATTCGCAAATAATGACAATAATGAGTGCGATACAATGGATTCGCCAGTTTTTTAAAATGTCCAAATTGCTATTCCTCCTTTGGTTTTTTTGATAGGTACATTTGTATAAATGATGGAAATATTATATCACATAATAATCTTTTATGGTAGAATCATAACTAAAGTGAGTTAAACTTATCCAGTAAATATAGTAAGGATAAGAGATACAAGACAAAATAAGGAGTCATAGTTATGGAAACTACTGAGTTGAAAAGTAAAGTCTGCAGCGTCATTGATGAGCATCAGGAAACAATTATCAAGCTGGCAAAGGACATAGCGCAGCACCCGGAGCTGGGCTACAAGGAACAGGTAACTTCCAAGCTTGTAAAAAAGTTTTTTGAAGAAATTGGCTTACCCTATGAAGACGGTTTGGCAATTACTGGAGTAAAGGCCAAGTTAAAAGAGCAAGGCAACGGCCCCAATATTGCTATTTTAGGTGAATTGGATGCCATTCTATGTCCGGATAGTCCCTGCGCAGATCCGACAACAGGGGCTGCTCATGCCTGTGGACATCACCTGCAGCTAGGAGCTATGCTGGGGGCTGCGCTGGGGTTGAAACGTAGTGAGGTAAGTCAGCAGCTTACAGGCAATGTAACCTTTATGGCAGTTCCTGCCGAAGAATATGTCGAGATTGCTTATCGGCTAAAGCTAAGAGAAGCAGGGAAACTGCATTATCTCGGCGGCAAGCAAGAACTCATCTATCGTGGGGCTTTTGATGACGTCGATATGGCCATGATGATTCATTCCGCTAAGGATACGCCGGAACCTACCGTGCAAATTGGGGATTCCAGTAATGGCTTTATCGGCAAAACCATCCAATATGTTGGACAAGAAGCCCACGCTGCCGAAGCGCCTGATCAAGGCATTAATGCTCTCAATGCTGCCATGCTGGGTCTCATGGGAATTCATGCTTTGCGTGAGACCTTCCGTGATGACGATATTGTACGGGTGCACCCCATCATAACCAAGGGCGGCGATCTGGTAAATAGTGTACCGGCTGATGTGCGAATGGAAACCTATGTGCGGGCAAAAACCATGCAGGCAATTGATGCAACCCACATCAAGGTTGATAGGGCGCTTAGAGCCGGCGGCGATGCCGTGGGCGCGCAAACAGTGATACAAACTCTTCCCGGATATCTGCCGCTCCATTGTTCGGCGGACTTTAACCAATTGTTTGTTGAAAATTCGATGCAGTTTCTGGCGCGGGAAAAGATAAAGAATTCTGGCCATTTTAGCGCTTCCACTGACATGGGGGACGTTTCGCACCTAATGCCAGTTATTCATCCTTATATAGGCGGAACGACAGGGGCGCTGCATACCAGAGATTTCTGTGCTGTTGACTACTATGCTGCCTGTGTTCTACCGGCAAAAATTATGGCTATGACGGTCATTGACTTACTTGTAGGTGATGGCCGGCAGGCAAAAGCTATCTTGGAATCTTACCAGCCTCTAATGACAAAGGAAGAGTATATTGAAAAAATGGACAGCTATTTCGCGCGAGGGTAAGTCGCTCTTCATATCTTGAACTTATACGATAGAAAGGAAGGAATGCATATGCGTGTTTTGCGAAAAGTTTTGTCTAGACTATTGCTCACAATGATGGTATTGCCGCTTTTATTTACCGGCAGTGCGGCTGCGGAAGGTATGGCTTACCGGGAGATTCCTGTTAAGATGACAGTACAGGTGGACGGTTTTAATCAAGGTATTGTTGATATGGGGATTGCTCTTCAGCCAGGCGAAGTGTTCCGGGTGGAACTGCTTTCTGCCAGCGGAACCGGTTATCTATGGCAAGTTGAGGGGGAACCTACGCTTGTGAGTACATCTCAAACAGCAGATCCCCAACCGCTTTACTCTTGCCCGTCCCTGGGAAGATAAGAATTTGTCAGCCAAGACACTGGCAATCACTGTTACGATTGAGGAACACAAGTAGTTTATGGAGCTGTCAGTATAGCGAGAAACGGCCGAACTCAGGTGAGTCTTGGCCGCTTTTTTTAAGGCCTACAGGAAACATTTGTTGCGAAGGTGAGATATTAGTAAACAAATTTTACAAAGAAACTCTATATTTCGATCGGTTTCTTTATCGTTACTTTAATCTGTGATACAATTATCCCGTTATCCATGAAGTGCATATTTGTATAATCCGCCTCGATCTATGGCCTCCACTGGATAATTTTGATTTTCTTTACTTGGAATATATTGGAATGTTCGGTCTGGATATCTTACAAAAAAGTATAATATAAATATATTTTAAAAGGATTTCTGTAGGATTTTGACGAATGTTCTCATAAACACAATATATTAGTGAACGGTGGAAACCTTTGTGAATGATTATTCGCGAGAAGAAGATGAGATTAAAATCTCGCAGGGGCGAGTAGACGAGTTTTGTAAAAAACATCATTTGCCTTCATTAAAGATAAAATCTATTTTAATACAAGCGAATATCAGGCTTTTGCACGCTATTGTAATACCTTATTGGGAAATTGAATTTTTTCAGGGGCCTCTTGCCTTACAACGTAGCGAAGCGCAGCCAATTATTAGGAATATTATACGAAAATATCTTTGGTTAGAGTATGAGCAACAATATCGACAGAGTATCCGTCATTTAGATTATAAATTGATATATCTAGATGGACAGTATCGATTATTTATTATTACTATTTTTGAAAACCCAATTTTTTGCAAGGCCGATGCTGATATTCAGAGCCTGGAAGATCAACAGGTAGGCTTGCTAGCGAAAAAACTTCGGTACCTTACGGGTAAAGGACCTAAGAAAACAAGAGCAATATGTATGAATTCAAATTTAACAGTTTACGTAATAGAGGGGTTGGTATCAAAAGGGGATAAGATTTTTGCAGCGAAAAGCATGGATAATGCCAAATGGGTTGAAATAATTGCCGAACATAATCTTAAAGAGGCCTTTTACTCAATGTATACTGGTGCGGAAATAAATATCGTAAATATCATTGACATAGACAATGATATCAGTATTTCATTTATTATGAGGCGGGGAAATTGGAATATCTAGCAATGAGATAGTAGCTTCGGAAATTGTCATAAACAATTTGAGTCAATTAGCATGTTTACAGCACGCTAACACTCATTTTTCCTGTAGGAGAATAATTTTAGAGAAGTGAATTAATCCAATATTCTGAATTATTGAGCCAGAATAAGGTCGACAGCCAAGGATGGCTAGTCGACTCTTTTTTTGGGGGGGGGAGGGAATATTGTGATGAGGGATACCTATTTATATAAAATATAAGCTTGCTCAAGTGCATACGAATACGGAGGAAAAACAGATGTAATATATTAAAATGAGGGGGTTAACAAAATGAGTTTTCTTAATAACATGAAAGTTAGTTTGAAGCTAGGTGTTCTAGTTCTTATTGCTTTTTTATCTTTGGGAATTGTAAGCTATACCGGTTATCATTATTTGCTGAAATCCAATGAAGATATGACAGCGATGTATAAGGAGAGCCTTCTTCCTATTGCGTGGTTAAATGAAAATCGGAGCCAAGTTAGAGGTATTCAAGCTGATTTATTGGAGCTTATAATTTCTGCTGACGATAAGCGCAATAAGGGGCTTAAAGCCGATATAGATAAACGGGCAGAGAAATTTAACAAAAATATTTCTGAATTTGAAAAAACAAAGCTTGACTCGTTTGAAGTTGAGAAACTGAACAAATTGAAGGCATTACTGCAAGCTTATAGACAAGATAGAGATGAGTTAATAAAACTAGCCATGCAGAAAAAAAACGCCGAAGCCTATGCGGTATATGTGCAGCGTGTTGTCCCTAAGTTGGATGCGTTTAACGAACAACTACTGGCTTTAACGGAATATAATACAAAAAGAGCTGACGAAATAAACAGCCAAAATAATGTGGATTTTGAGCATTCCAAGAAATTAATGGTTGGAACTGGGTTGGCAGCAAGTTTATTATTAATACTGACTGGTCTATATATTACCAGGATGATAATCAAACCTATAAACATAATGGTATCATTTACTAGAGAATTAGCGAAGGGCGATTTTCGGGATAAACCGCGCACTTTCGTTAGCAAAGATGAATTTGGTCAATTGGCTGATGCCTTAGTAAGCATGTGCAGTAGCATTCGCACAATGATGAAACAAGTTAATGAGTCGGCCGAGCAGGTGGCGGCATCTTCAGAAGAACTAACGGCCAGCGCTGATCAGTCGGCTCAAGCCGCTAACCAGGTTGCAGGTTCGATTACTGATGTGGCAAAAGGCGCGGAGGAACAGTTGAGTGCAGCTAACGATGCTTCGGCGGTAGTAGAACAGATGTCGGCTAGTATCCAACAAATTGCTGCCAACACCAATGAAGTATCTGGACAAGCGGCTCAGGCAGCTAATAAAGCCAAAGAAGGAAATAAGTCAGTGGAAAAAGCGGTAACCCAAATGGCCCAAATCGAACAGACTGTTACCACCTCTGCTGAGGTAGTCACTAAACTGGGTGAGCGATCCAAGGAAATCGGACAGATAGTAGATGCTATATCCGGTATTGCCGGGCAGACCAATCTCTTAGCCTTGAATGCTGCTATTGAGGCGGCTCGTGCGGGAGAACAAGGGCGTGGCTTTGCCGTAGTAGCTGAAGAAGTGCGTAAATTGGCCGAGCAGTCCCAGGAAGCCGCCAAGCAAATCGCCACATTGATTAATGAAATTCAGTGCGATACCGACAATGCGGTGGTAGCCATGAACGATGGTACTCGGGAAGTCAAGCTGGGTGCCGAAGTCGTCAATGCTTCAGGACAAGCCTTTCGGGAAATTGCAGATTTGGTAACCCAAGTATCTGATGAGGTCAAGGAAATATCCGCTGCCATTGAACAAATGGCAATTGGTAGCCAGCAAATTGTCGGATCGGTAAAACGGATTGACGAACTAAGT
>JAEZVB010000010.1 GCA_023443285.1 Bacillota bacterium | reverse complement strand
TCGCCTTGGCAAGGCGATGCTCTACCGCTGAGCTACTTCCGCTTAAATGGTGCCTCAGGACAGAATCGAACTGTCGACACGAGGATTTTCAGTCCTCTGCTCTACCGACTGAGCTACCGAGGCATATAGTGAACCCTGTTGCCGTGAGTCGCTTAGTTCTGAGCGTAGTGAACAACTTCAACTCAGAGATTTTTACAGCGCCGACAGTTATATATGTTAACATGGTTGTAGAACAATGTCAACCAAGATCCTACAAATACAATTTGTAATTATTGCCTGAGTAGTATTTGACAATTTTCAATTGCTTCAAATACTACCATGGACTATTTAGTAATACTATGGTTTTCTCCTATACCTAAACTTCCCTGAAGATAACCTAGAATGCTGGTTTTATATAGAAAGTACGCAATTACACTTCCCCCAACTGTACTCACTAAAAACGGAATTATAAAAAAGAATGCACCAGCCTGCGAACCTATAAAATATTTAGCAACAGGATAAGCCAGTAATGCCCCAATGATTCCTGTGCCAATCACTTCACCAATAATTGCGCCCCAAATGCTATTGGTTTTCTTATATAAGAAACCTGCGAGCGCCGCACCAACCATACTTCCCGGGAAAGCCAACAGCGAGCCTGTTCCTAATATATTGCGCAATAACGATATTCCAAATGCAGCACTTACCGAATATCTTGTCCCTAAAAGCACTGCCAGCAGTATATTGATAACATGCTGCAAGGGAAAGCATTTGGCAATACCAATTGGGATATAAACTAAGTGAGCGGAAAGTACGCCTACGGCAATAAATATGGCTGTGTAAGCCAATTTTTTGGTATTCACTATATTACTTCCTTTCAAATAATAATGTTACGAAACACTACGGGGAAATACAACATAATTACTATAGCAAATATCTTTATTACTAGCAACCGCACCTTACATTACAGCGGATAGCTCTGTAGACTGCTTTGCCTACTCTACTTTGCTTGCTTTTGTTATTTAATACAAGCCAATAGCAAATTATTCATTATAGTGTAAATTCTAGAGAAAAAACAATTTTTGTCTTGTTTTTTTTGTAATTCAGTGGTAAATTAGCAATTACAGTTGTTTTTTTACAATGTACTATTTGTGCTTGGAGGCGAATTTTTGATGAACAAAATCCAGACGGTGCTGGTCGCCAATCGCGGCGAAATTGCTATTCGAGTCATGCGGGCTTGCAACGAGCTGGGCATACGCACCATTGCCATTTATTCTAAAGAAGATAAGTTCTCGCTGCATCGCTATCGCGCTGATGAGGCCTATTTAATAGGTGAAGATAAAAGTCCTGTTGACGCTTATCTCGATATTGAGACCATCCTGCGTATCGCTAAAAGCCGTGGCGTAGATGCCATTCATCCTGGTTATGGTTTTTTATCAGAGAATATTAATCTTGCTATCCGCTGCAAAGAAGAAGGCATTACCCTTATTGGTCCCACCATCGAGCATTTAGCCATGTTTGGTGACAAAATTAATGCCCGAGCTCAAGCCGTAGCCGCTGGCCTGCCAGTCATTCCGGGCAGTGATGGACCAGTACACAGCCTAGAAGAAGTCACAGCTTTTGCCAAGCGTTATGGCTATCCTTTCATCATCAAGGCAATTTTAGGTGGCGGCGGACGCGGTATGCGCATTGTCCGTTCAGCTGCAGAACTCGAAGATTCTTATTTGCGCGCTAAATCAGAGGCCAAAGCTTCTTTTGGTGATGATCAAATCTATCTGGAGCGCTTGATCGAAAACCCGAAGCATATTGAAGTGCAAATTCTCGGAGACCAGTATGGTAACGTCATTCATTTATACGAAAGAGATTGTTCTATACAACGCCGTCACCAAAAGGTGATTGAGATTGCGCCAAGTATCTCCTTGCCTGAAAGATTGCGGCAAGATATCTGCGCAGCTGCCGTCAAACTTATGAAAGCCGTTGGCTATATCAGTGCCGGTACGGTAGAGTTTTTAGTAACACCAGATGATGAGTTCTATTTCATTGAAGTTAACCCGCGTATCCAGGTCGAGCATACCATTACCGAGATGATCACAGGTATTGATATTGTTCAATCCCAGTTACATATTGCTGATGGCGCCCGCTTAGACAGCGAAGATATCGGGATTCCCAGCCAAGAATACGTTACCTGTAATGGGCATGCCATCCAATGCCGGGTAACTACCGAAGACCCTTCTAATCAGTTCATGCCGGATACTGGGAAAATAACCGCGTACCGCAGTGGCGGCGGTTTTGGCGTGCGACTTGATGCCGGTAATGCCTACACCGGTTCAGTCATTACCCCCTTTTACGATTCGCTGCTGGTTAAAGTCTCTACTTGGGGGCTCACCCACAAAAGCGCTATTGCCAAAATGAAGCGCTGCCTTGGTGAATTCCGGATTCGTGGGATAAAAACCAACAACCCCTTCCTTTATAATGTAGTTAACCATCCAGACTTTTTAAGCGGCCAGTATTATACTACCTTTATTGATACCTCACCAGAGCTATTTATATTTTCACCACCACTGGATCGCGGCACCAAATTGCTTACCTATATTGCCGAAACCACTGTAAATGGTTTTCCCGGTATTACTAAACATACCAAACCTCACTTTTCTCCAGCCCGTCGTCCTGAGACATCGCCAACCTCCCCGCCACAAAGTGGCACCAAACAAATTCTCGACAGCCAGGGAGCGGAGGGTTTGGTACGCTGGATCAAAGAACAGAAAGAGGTTTTATTAACAGACACTACGCTGCGGGATTCACATCAATCTTTGTTGGCTACCCGCATACGTACCAATGATATGCTGGGCATTATTGCTCCAACCGCCCACAAGCTGCCAAACCTATTTTCCATGGAAATGTGGGGAGGAGCAACCTTTGATGTGGCTTACCGGTTTTTGTTTGAAGATCCATGGAAACGCCTAGAATCCTTACGAGCACAGGCTCCCAATATTTTATTTCAGATGCTGTTTCGAGCTTCCAATGCCGTTGGTTACACCAGTTACCCTGATAATGTAATCCGTGCTTTTGTTGCCCAGGCAGCTGCGGCAGGCATTGACGTATTTCGTATTTTTGACAGCCTAAACTGGCTTAAGGCCATGACTGTTTCCATTGATGCCGTCCGCCAGTCCGGGAAGGTCGCCGAAGTAGCGCTCTGCTATGCCGGTGACATTCTTGATCCTTCCCGGACTAAATACGATTTAAAGTATTACGTGAATTTCGCCAAAGAGATCGAACAAGCCGGTGCCCATATTTTAGCTATTAAAGATATGGCAGGCTTATTGAAACCGGAAGCCGCCTACCGTCTGGTTTCCTCCCTTAAAGAAGCAATCGACCTCCCGATTCACCTGCATATGCATGATACCAGCGGCAATGGAATCTACACATACGCCCGTGCCATTGACGCCGGTGTTGATATTGTAGATACTGCAATTTCTTCCTTAGCCGGTATGGCTTCACAGCCCAGCAGCAATAGCTTGTATTATGCCCTGCAGGGGCATGAGAGACAGCCCAAAGTAGATATTCATAGCTTAAACGAATTATCCCACTACTGGGAAGATGTTCGCGCTTATTACAAAGACTTTGAAAGCAGCCTCTTCTTCCCTAATCCCGAAGTATACCAACATGAAATGCCTGGCGGTCAATATAGCAACCTCCGACAGCAAGCCAAATCACTAGGCCTGGAAAACCAATGGGATCATGTCAAAACTATGTATAGTAAGGTCAATGATATGTTTGGCGATCTTATCAAAGTAACCCCTTCGTCCAAAATTGTTGGCGACATGGCTCTATTCATGGTACAAAACAACTTAACCGAAGAAGATATTTTTACCAAAGGCAGCAGCCTTGATTTCCCGAACTCTGTCGTAGAATTCTTTTCTGGACAGATTGGTCAGCCCTACCAGGGATTCCCCCAAGAATTGCAGCGCATCATTCTCAAAGGCAAGACCCCACTCACCCAGCGTCCCGGCGAACTGCTGCCCGAAACCGATTTTGACCAAATCCGCAGTATGCTTTCTGAAATTTTAGCGCGTCCAGTAACTGAGAATGATGTCCTAGCTTATTCCTTATACCCTAAAGTATTCTTAGATTGGGTAAACATTGTTGCTGCCTACGGCGATGTATCCCTCCTTGATACCCCCACCTTCTTTTATGGCTTAAATCCGCGCGAAGAACTTCAGGTTGAAATCGAGGAAGGCAAAACTCTAGTAATTAAACTTGTCTCCGTAGAAGAACCGCTGCCGAACGGCACCCGGATTATCAACTTCGAACTTAACGGCCTGCCACGGGAAGTTATTGTTAAAGATAAGAGCATTAAAGCCATTACTGTTACACGGGCAAAGGCGGCCAAAGATGACCCCGGCCAACTTGGCGCTTCGCTCACAGGCAAAGTAATAAAAATCATGGTGGATAAAGGAGATCTCGTTAAGAAGGGCGAATCATTAATCGTTACCGAAGCTATGAAAATGGAAACCATCATTCAAGCACCTTTTGATGCTGTCGTTAAAGAGATTTTCGTAAAATCCCAAGACGCGGTAGAAACAGGCGACTTGTTAATCGAACTCAGTAAAGAAACAATAGTCGAAACCAAAGTAGAAGTTAACCCGGAAGTATAAGCATAATATTCGTTACAAAACAGTTATAGCTAGGGGTGCCGAAATGGCTGAGAGGAGTAAAATCCAACCCTTGAACCTGATGTGGTTAGTACCACCGTAGGAAAGCTTTTATATCAATAAAAAAAGCTTTCTACGTCTCCACCTCTGCTATAGCTAAAAATTCATATATAGAGGAAGGGGATAAACATGTATACCACACAAATGGATGCCGCGAAAAAAGGCATAGTGACCGAACAAATGCGCATTGTTGCTCAGGAGGAAAATATCGACATTGAGTTGTTACGCCAACTTGTGGCCAGCGGCCGTGTTGCTATTCCTGCCAATAAACGACATACCAGCCTCAGTCCCAAAGGGGTTGGCGAAAAACTCCGCACCAAAATCAATGTTAATCTCGGCGTTTCCAAAGACTGCTGCGACCTTGACCTTGAAATGGAAAAAGTCAAAAAAGCCATTGATCTCAAAGCCGAAGCCATTATGGATTTAAGCTGTTATGGAAAAACCCAGGAGTTTCGCTGCAAGCTGATTGAAATGTCACCTATAATGATTGGCACTGTGCCCATGTATGATGCGGTAGGTATGCTTGACAAAGACCTAAAAGACATCACTGTTGACGAATTTTTCTCAGTTGTGGAGCGTCATGCTGAAGATGGCGTAGACTTTATGACCATCCACTGTGGCATGAACCGCCAGACAGCTGAACGGGTGAAGAAAAACAAGCGCCTCACCAATATTGTTTCCCGGGGTGGCTCGCTTCTTTTTGCCTGGATGGAGCTTAATAATCAGGAGAACCCCTTCTATGAATACTATGACCGCCTGCTGGATATCTGTGAAAAATACGATGTAACTATTAGCTTAGGCGACGCTTGTCGTCCCGGGTCAATCCATGATTCAACTGATGCGTCGCAAATTGAGGAACTCATTACCCTCGGCGAATTAACCAAGCGAGCCTGGGCCAGGAATGTACAGGTTATGATTGAAGGACCTGGTCATATGGCTCTTAACGAAATTGCAGCCAATATGCAATTAGAAAAACGCTTATGCCATGGCGCTCCCTTCTATGTGTTAGGCCCATTAGTCACTGATATTGCTCCAGGCTATGACCATATTACCAGCGCTATTGGTGGTGCTATTGCCGCAGCAAATGGCGCCGACTTCCTCTGCTATGTTACCCCGGCAGAACACCTTCGCTTGCCTAACTTAGATGACATGAGAGAAGGCATTGTCGCCGCTCGCATTGCTGCCCATGCTGCCGACATTGCCAAAGGCATCCCCGGCGCCCGGGACTGGGATAATCAAATGAGCGCCGCCCGGGCTGATGTAGACTTCCCACGTATGATCGAACTATCGATTGACCCGGAAAAAGCCAAAGCATATCGGGAAGAATCCAAGCCGGAATGCGAGGATACCTGTACCATGTGCGGTAAAATGTGCCCCATGAAAAATATGAAGAAAATTCTCAGCGGAGAAGATTTAAGTATTATATAATTTCAAAAGCTCTGTATTCTGCGAGTAGCAGATACAGAGCTTTTGTTGTAACAAGAAGTAACCTAACAACTAAATAGCCTTATTACGGCCGCTTACAAATTTCTATTGTCCCTGTGTCTTCTTCTGGTAACTGGTAGGTCCTTCTTCATAACCTACTTGTTTAAGCCACCAGGACGGATAGAATAGTGGCTGGGCTATGGCTTTCTTATCATTATAATAGCCGTCATTATACTTAAGATAGAGATCTTCAGATAACTTCCACCAACTATCCAATACGGTATTGGCATTCTTGTCGCTATAACGAGTAAGCATTTCACGTGCACCCTTCTGGTTACCACTTTCCCAAAGCGCTAGTGCATTCCTTTCTATTTCAGCTTGTTTACCAAAAGCACTACTCTCGAAGTGATCACGCAGCTTGCGAATATCTTGAATCATATAGGAATACTTGAGCATAGAATAGTTGCCCACATAGTTAAAGGCCGTCCACAAACTCCCACGATCATACTTAAGTACATCAGCGCGTTCGATAGCCTTCGGCAAATCCAATGCCCCGGCATAGAACGGCATAAGCACAGCCGTAGCTGGCCGATCCGGCCCAAACCAAGTTACTCCGCCAATGGCATCAGGAAGCCAATTCCGCGACTGATTCACATACGCATAGGCACAACGGTAAATATTTAATGGCCGTTCAAACTCTCCTACCACAGGTGTCAACTTACCCTCTTTATCGGCTACTGATTCAGCATTACCTTCAAACCGATTAGGATCGCCGAAAGGTCCTGCCGCCAAGCCCTTAGTTAAGTCGAATTCTGTACCTTCATAGTTGTCTCGATGTATGGTAAATAAATCAGTCACCGATAATTTATTATCAGGTTTTATAGCAAAAGCATAGTCTCGCGTAAAGGCTTCTCCCTCTACCCAAGGCGACAAACCAAGGGAAGGTGCTACCAAAGATTGAGCACGCCAAACGCGGCGCAACGAATAATACGGGTGGTGGAACTCGCCATCACCATACACACTGGTAAAATCCAATAACCCGTTTTCGGGCTTCCACCAGCCCTTTTCTTGGGCAACATCGAAAATGTTCTTAGAATACATCATATCATCAGCACCAATACGCACATCACGAATACGGAATTGGTTGGCAGCTACAAAGAACTGGTCATCTGGCACACGCTGAGCCACCCAGACACCACCTGTACCATTCATATCATAACCGGCCATCTCCATGACCCAACCTTCGTTTGGATCTGCCACCAATAGCGTCTCTCCAGTACCATAATAGCCATAGGTTTCAATAAGTTGACCCATAAGTTCTATAGCCTCACGAGCGGTTTTACAACGTTCTAAGGCAACCCGCGAAAGCTCAGAAGAATAGAAAATGCGCTTGCCTGGCTCCGGCTCAGGATGCACTTTGGCTCTGTCTGTACACTCGCCAATAGAAAGCTGATGTTCATTCATTACTCCATAATTGCCATCAAAATAAGCATATGTATGTGCTACCTGTGGAATATAACCCAATGGTACATTAGGCGATATACCGGCTATATCATAGCCTGGGCCACGATCTTTGGCCACAAGCCGGTGTGTTTCACTTCCTCCCCACTGCGACTTATAATCTAAAGCTACCGTAGAATAATATACAGCCCTGAGCGAACCGGCTTTGTGATCCATTGCCGGAACATAAACCAAGCTGCCGTCACTCAACCCATCATCTGAGTGAGAAACCATGACCGCCCCATCATCAGAGGCTAACTTGCCCACAATAGTCGTAGTACAGGCAAATACCGGTACCATAAAACTCAGAGAAAGTACCAACAAAAATACCAAAATGACTTTTTTCATCTCCCTACTTCACTCCCTCTAATAGGTTATATGTATGTCCTTTACTTCTTTTACGATAACCAATATCCTTCTGGATTTTAAAAATAATGTTAAAAATGATCAATAAATGGCAACTATTGAAAAATAAAAAAGACTTCGCGAAAATCGCAAAGTCTTATAAATACTTGGTGCCGAGGACCGGAATCGAACCGGTACGGGTGTCACCACCCGCGGGATTTTAAGTCCCGTGCGTCTGCCAGTTCCGCCACCCCGGCATATTATGGAGGCGACACCCAGATTTGAACTGGGGGATAAAGGTTTTGCAGACCTCTGCCTTACCACTTGGCTATGTCGCCGAAAATACATTATGGAGCGGAAAACGAGATTCGAACTCGCGACCCTCGCCTTGGCAAGGCGATGCTCTACCGCTGAGCTACTTCCGCTTAAATGGTGCCTCAGGACAGAATCGAACTGTCGACACGAGGATTTTCAGT
>JAEZVB010000092.1 GCA_023443285.1 Bacillota bacterium | reverse complement strand
GTCTTACGATATCACGTAGGGCGGCTTTTTAAATATCTCTTGTCTGGTCATTTCGGCATTTCCTCCAATCGTCCTAAAATCCGGTTGATGTACCAAATGGCTTTTTGCAAATCCTCGGGACCGTTTTTTGTGTTTCCAGCGCCAGAGATATTTTATTACATTAGCGGTGCAAACGGCTTCTATACCGGTCAGAACCGCTGTTGCAGCCTCCAAAGCGTCTATGCACTCGATTCCCACGCCGGTGTAGTACGCGGGGTGACTAACGTTATCCATGTCTGTCTCTCCAAACTACTACAATAGTTTTATCGGATTAATGTGCATATCAGCCAGCTATGCTTTATCCGTTCTCATGTCTAAGCTACAATGGAAAGAACAATTGGTATAACGTCGGCAAACTTGGGCTATCACGCTCGTATAACAGACTGTTGACCATCTTTCCATTGTGGCGTTCGTTTTGAGCAGGTTGAGCTACCGGATTTCCGGAACGTTCGTGTCACCAAGTAGTTTGAATAGGCAATGAGTAAATGATGGCGGCCAATTACAAAAATTTTTGGAGGTGTAAAATGAACGCTGTTGGAATCGACGTCTCAAAGGGTAAAAGCATGATAGTTGTTATGCGCCCCTTTGGTGAGGTGGTAGCTTCGCCTTTTGAAGTGCATCACACGGCAAGCGAACTCAAGGAACTGGCTGATTACTTGAAAAGCCTTGACGGTGAAACTCGCGTAATTATGGAGTATACAGGACGGTATTTTCAGCCTATAGCAAATTATCTTCATGAGGCTGGAATATTTGTCTGTGTAATCAATGCATTGTTAATACACGATTACGGTACCACAACGCTTCGGCGAGGAAAGACCGACAAAAAAGACGCTGTAAAACTTGCTAATTACGCTATAGACAGATGGCGGGATTTATCTAGGTACATGCCTGAAAATGATATACGGCAGATGCTCAAGAGTTGTAACAGGCAGTACAGTCAGTACATAAAAGTGAAGGTTATGTTAAGAAGCAATCTTATTGCACTACTGGATCAAACCTTCCCCGGCCTTAATAATATTTTCCCAAGTGCCCCACGAAAAGACGACGGGCATTTTAAGTGGATTGATTTTGCCATAAAGTTTTGGCACAGCGAATGCGTAAGGGGCATCTCTCTCAATGCCTTTAAGAAAAAATATGCCCAGTGGTGCGAGAAAAACCGTTATAATTACAGTGAAGATAAAGCCGAGAAAATATACGCCGTTTCTTTTGAACACGTGACTACTTTGCCGCAAACTGATAATACGAAATTGCTGGTGGTTCAAGCCGCTATGCAGCTTAACACCATAATAGAGACACTCGTTTCGATAATGAACGAAATGCGTAGGCTTTCGCAAATGTTGCCGGAGTACCCTGTTGTAAGTGCAATGTATGGCGTTGGGGAAACGCTAACGCCTCAACTTATGGCCGAACTTGGAGATGTGAGACGCTTTTATAGCAAGAAAGCACTGATAGCTTTTGCTGGAATTGATGCGCCGCCAAATCAGTCGGGAACGTTCGAGGCCAAAAGCCGAAGCATCTCAAAACGCGGTTCACCTCTATTGCGGAAGATACTTTTTCAAGTCATGTTTTGTTTAATAAAGCACTCTCCCCAAAATGAGCCAATATATCAGTTCCTTGATAAAAAGCGCTCCGAAGGCAAGCATTATTTTGTTTACATGATGGCCGGTGCCAATAAATTTTTAAGAATTTACTACGCCAGGGTAAAAGAATACATGGAGCAACAGGCCGTCACGGCTTAATGTCTGAGCTAAAAATATCGCTGACATTCTTCTTGTCGGCTTTATTTGTTGTCCCCTTTAAACAACTGTGATATATGCGAAATTTCTGCTTGACTTCTATTAGCAGGTCTGTTATTTGTCGTTCTATAAAAGTACTTTGCTAGAAAACATCGCCTCATTTCTTATGGTTTTATATGGAAATATGTGATAGAATTTAATAAACTATATTACTCTGTTGAATTTATAACACTAAGAAAGGAATTTCTGTAAAAATGGCAAAAAATGACCACCCAAGAACTTTAAACAAATTTATACGCTTTAGCTTAAAGGCAATTTCTATTCTTATAGGTATTGTTTTGATATTGTTCATTCTGCTGTTTGCAAGTAATTCTTGGGACTTAACTCCATCAGATATTCTTGATCAGTCTTTGCCTCAAAAGGACACAATAGAATCTGATTTTCCTGAAAATTATTTAATTAAAACTCCGAACTCTTTCGAACAGCAAGGAACCAATCAATGCGGCGGGTTTACGTCGGCTTTTGTTATGCGTCACTTCGGACAAGATTGCTCAGGGGAAGATGTTTATAATCAATTGGATTACAAGCTTTCTTCTGGATATGTGCTACCTCAGGCTATTTTGGATTACTTCACAGATCATCAATATCAAATCACCCTTTACCAATCTGACTTATCCCAGCTCAAAACACGTGTAGCGCGAGGCAACCCAGTCATTATTCTCATGGGCCAAGGTGGAAGCTGGCAGCATTATGCGGTCGTGGTTGGATATGATGAAGAAAATATATATCTGTTTGATTCTCTCAAACAAACAGTTGAGGACAATCCTCACTATAATCGCAGTATGACAACCGCTTACTTTGAAAAGCTGTGGAACAACGGCATACCATTTTTCGAGCGTAGCTGTTTTGTAATAAAAGATCCTGTAAAGGCAAAGTAACATGCGCATACAAATTATAATTTATCCGATTCATTTGTTGTTAATTCAGCTTGCATATTGTGGTATGATGATATTGAGATAATTT
>JAEZVB010000031.1 GCA_023443285.1 Bacillota bacterium | reverse complement strand
GTGCTCATGAAGGTCAACTTAGAGTATCCGGCGAGGATTATATCTGTCATCCACTCGGAGTCGCTACTATCTTGGCTGATTTGCAAATTGATGCTATTACAATTAGCGCCAGCTTGTTGCATGATGTAGTAGAAGATACAACCGTCACCTTAGATATGTTGGAGAAAGAGTTCAACAAAGAAATTGCCATGCTTGTCGATGGAGTCACAAAATTAAGCCGGATTGAGTATAAGTCAAAAGAAGAGCAACAACTGGAAAACTATCGTAAAATGTTCTTAGCTATGGCTAAGGATATTCGTGTTGTTTTGATAAAATTAGCTGATAGGCTCCATAACATGCGAACTCTCAAATATATGACACCTCGTAAGCAAGCGGAAATATCGCGTGAAACTCTGGAAATATTCGCTCCACTGGCACATAGATTAGGTATTTCGAATGTAAAGTGGGAGTTAGAAGATCTGTCGTTCCGCTTCTTAGAGCCGGAAAAATACTATAAACTGGTAGAGCAGGTAAAACAAAAGCGTAAAGAACGCGAGGAGATTATTACAGAGGCTATCGCCCTGATGATAGAACGTCTTAATTCGGTGGGCATAACTGCTGAAATTCAGGGACGACCCAAACATTTTTACAGCATCTATAAAAAAATGAAAAAAAGCCATAAACAGGATGTCAGTGAGATATATGATTTATCCGCTATCCGCATTGTTGTCGATTCTTTAAAAGACTGTTATGGCGCCCTAGGCATTGTTCACACCTTGTGGAAGCCATTACCTGGCAGATTCAAGGATTATATTGCTATGCCAAAATCGAATGGCTATCAATCCTTACATACCACTGTTATTGGACAATCCGGTCAACCCCTGGAGATTCAAATTCGCACTTTGGAGATGCACCGGATTTCAGAATATGGTATTGCGGCTCACTGGAGATACAAGGAAGGCTCTAAGGTCGCCCACAAAGATACTGACCAAAAATTGGCCTGGCTTAGGCAGCTTCTAGAGTGGCATCGCGATTTGCGGGATCCGCGCGAATTTATCGAGACAGTAAAAATGGATGTTTTTGCTGACGAAGTGTTTGTATTTACACCCCGGGGCGATGTCATTGATTTACCTGCCGGATCGATTCCCATTGATTTTGCCTATCGCATTCATACCGACGTAGGTCATCGTTGTGTTGGTGCAAAAATTAATGGTAAAATTGTACCATTAGAATATAAGCTTACTAATGGTGACATCGTTGATATCATTACCGCCAAACAAGGTAATGGACCTAGTCGCGACTGGCTGAATATTGTTGGTTCATCGGAAACCAGGAATAAAATCCGCCAATGGTTTAAGAAAGAAAAACGCGAAGAGAATATTGCTAAGGGCCGGGAGATGATCGAACGGGAAAGTAAAAAACTCGGCTATGAATGGCGGGATCTTGTAAAAGGTGACCGTATCAGTGAGGTTGCCAAAAAATTAAATATTTCCAGCGAAGATGACCTGTTTGAAGGCATAGGTTATGGTGGAGTAACCTTACATGGAGTTATTGCTAAACTAATTGAATTATATAAAAAAGAGTTGAAAAGTTCGACGACTCCCGACGTTTCGGCGATGTTAGCTGAACTTAAACCTAAACGCCTTAAGAATAAAGTCAGCCATGGCATCTTGGTAAAAGGTGAATCCGGTCTTATGGTCCGGTTGGCGCGTTGCTGTAATCCATTGCCTGGTGATGTTATCGTAGGTTATATCACCAGAGGGAGAGGAGTGTCGGTACACCGCGCCGATTGCCTTAATATCCTCAATAATTCGGAAGAATATGAACGCATGATTGAAGTTAACTGGGATATTCCCGGAGATACACTCTATCGAGTATCTATTGAGATTATTGGTACCGATCGTCACAATTTACTATCAGACGTCATGATGGTGGCTGCAGATGCAAAAATTAATGTAGGTTCTTTGAATGCTAGGGTTCAAAAAAATAAAACTGCCAATATTAATATGGATATCGATATTGGTAATCTAAGCCAGTTAGAGCACATAATGAATAAAATGCGTAGAATACAAGATGTATACTCTGTGCATCGCACTACCCAAACTTTAGGAGGCGCCTAATGAGGGCTGTTGTTCAATTAACAGATTGTTCCAGCGTCACTGTCGATGAGCAAGAAATTGCTTCCATCGGGACAGGCTTGACGGTTTTCTTAGGGATAGGCCAAGAGGATACTGAAGCTGACGCCAGCTATCTTGCGGAAAAAATTGTAAATTTGCGAATTTTTCCTGACGATGCGGGAAAAATGAATTTATCTCTTATAGATGTAGCGGGGGAGTTGCTGGTAGTTTCCCAGTTTACTTTGTACGGCGATTGCCGTAAGGGACGGCGCCCCAGCTTTGACACTGCCGCTACGCCGCAAATGGCAGTTGAGCTTTATGAAACATTTGTGAAATTGTGCCGTAATATGGGGATAACGGTATCTTGCGGACAGTTTCAGACTGAAATGATTGTGCGTTTGACTAACCATGGACCAGTAACAATGCTGCTAGACAGCAGACGGCTGTTTTAAATAGGAGAGTGATAATATGAAAATAATACAAATGGGAGTAGGCCACCTGGGAACTAACTGTTACATAGTATACTGTGAGCAAACCTTACAGGCCGCGGTAGTTGATCCTGGTGGCAGTAAAGAAATTATACTTGCTGAAATTAATAAGGCTAATCTTAAGGTGGAGTACATCATTAATACCCATGGGCACTCTGATCATATTGCTGCCAATGATGCAATTCAGCAGGCCACCGGTGCTAAGGTTTTAATTCATCATGAAGATGCCGGTATGTTAACAAACGCCCAGCTAAACTTATCCGTGTTTATTGGTGACGGCATTGTTTGCCAACCAGCTGATCGTTTGCTAAATGATGGTGATATTATTAGTTTTGGCAGTATAAAATTTAAGACGTTACATACACCTGGTCATACGCCGGGGGGCATTTGTTTGTTGGACAATGATGTGCTTATTGCCGGTGATACCCTATTTGCTGAGTCAATTGGCCGGACTGATTTTCCGGGCGGTTCTTATAGCCAACTTATCAATAGTATAAAAAGCCAATTGCTAAGCCTTGGAGATGATGTAAAAGTCTTACCAGGCCATGGTCCGGAAACCAGCATCGGCTGGGAACGTAAACACAATCCTTTTATTCAGTGATGGGATTGATTATATGATTAAATCGCCTGCCGTTTTAATTAAAGTTTTTATTCTGGCATTAGGTATCTATTTTTTTAGCCAAATAACTGCAATTTATCTGCCCCTCATTCTTGCAATTATTGTTGCATTTATTTTAAATCCTTTTGTAAATGCCCTAGTAGCCATACCCTTTGGAGCGGGGAAGTATCATTTACCTCGCGGTATTGCTATTTTGTTAGTTTTTCTCTTTACCGGGCTATTTCTTACTCTTATTACGACATTTGTTTTATTTCCATTTATCAATGAATTTAATAAATTCGTTATCGATTTGCCTAAACTTGTGACTAAAATTCAAGAATTGACTCTCTTAATACAACAACACGCCAATTCAGCGCAAATACCGGATAATATCCGGCAAATTATTGGAAATGGCCTGAGCGGAACAGCTTCATACGCTGTAGGTTTTACCCGTAATGCTGTCAATACACTATTTTCCTTTGCAACAAAGATCATTGAATTAATAATTGTCCCAGTGCTTGCTTACTATTTCTTGAAAGATTGGCGAAGTCTAAAGGAAGGTGTCATTACGCTTTGCCCTGTTTCTATTAGACCGCGGGTTATAACTGTAATCGAGGAAATGGCCGGTGTAGTGAGTAACTATATTAGAGGCCAAGTACTTATCTGTGTTGTAATTGGTCTCCTGGTATTTTGTGGAATGTACTTTTTGCAAGTGGACTATCCGTTAGTTTTAGGACTTTTAGCCACCCTAACAGAAGCCATTCCGATTATTGGCCCAATCCTTGGTTCTATTCCAGCACTGCTGCTGGCTTCTTTGGTATCACCTTTACTTGCCATTAAAGTAGCTGTATTTTATATACTTGTCCATCAAATTGAAAATAATATCATAGTTCCTAATATTATGGGACATACTATAGATTTGCATCCGACCTTAATAATCCTCAGCTTGTTAATTGGCGGCCAATTCTATGGGATTTCTGGCATGATTCTGGCTGTACCGGTTGCAGCGCTCCTAAAAGTACTGTTACGCCACCTTTGGTATCTTGATGATAACAAAAAAGACGGGTGAAATGTATGAATCTTGATTTATCCAACTTACGTCAAAAATTCAAAGATCGTGATTATAAGCTTACGCCACAACGGCAGATTATTCTGCAAGTGTTTATTGATAATCGCGATAAACACTTAAGTGCTGAGGATGTTCATAATATTGTGCGTCAGCAGTCAAATGATATTGGTCTGGCGACAGTATACCGTACTCTGGAATTGTTAAGTGAACTTGATATCCTGCAGAAAATGGATTTTGGTGATGGGCGCAGTCGCTATGAAATTAACGAAACCACTAGCCCGCATCACCACCATCATCTCATTTGTCTTGTTTGTGGAAGAGTCATAGAATTCGCGGACGACTTAATGGAAGATTTAGAAAGTATCATTGCCAAAAACAGCAATTTCACAATTGTTGATCATCAAGTAAAGTTTTATGGATATTGTCAGGAGTGTCGGAATAAACGTGAAGATTGAAGATTTTTTGTTTACTCCCGCAACTGGTACCCATATTGATATTTCAGCCGCAGTACGTGACACTATGGCACTATATAATGTTAATGCCGCAGACATTAGTCCGGAAGAAGCCAAGGAGCACAAACTGCCGGCTGGACGTTTGTTAGTAGCATGTGCTGTTAGGAGCGAAGAGAGTAATATTGAGGTCAAAATAACAATCAGCTATTATGATCCTAAATCAGCACTTGTTCAATTGAATGAATCAGAGACTCGTCCGATACCACAAGATAATATAACCAATAGCAAGACTGAAGATATAACCGCTCTCATAAGACGACTTGTACGCCTTAACGTACTTAAGTTGCTGCGTAAGATAACCGGTAATAACCCTGCTCCCTGGGGAATATTGCGCGGCGTTCGCCCAACCAAAATTGTTCATCGCTTATTGGATCACGGTCTTAGTTATTCAGAAATTACCTCTACACTGGTAAAAGAATACGCTGCTGCTCTTGAAAAAGCTGAATTAATTACCGGCATAGCGGTTCATCAGCGTCCATTTATTGCTACACCAGACAAATTTTCGGGAGGAAGAAAGGTAAGTATTTATGTAGGCATACCTTTTTGTCCGTCACGATGTCTGTATTGCTCATTCCCAGCCTTCGTATTGCCTGACCGTCGGGAACAACTAGATGCATTTCTCCGGGCAATTTTTAAAGATATCAATAGTGCAGCTCGTTTGCTAACCAAACATAACTTATCGGTAGAGAGCATTTATGTAGGAGGCGGAACGCCTACCAGTCTGACGGCAAGTGATTTGTTGACCTTGTTAACCTTGGTTAAACAAGGTTTTTGCGGGTCTGAAACAAGGGAATTTACCGTTGAAGCTGGTAGGCCAGATAGCATTAATGATGAAAAAATTGATGTTTTACGTCAGTGTGGAATAAACCGTATTAGTATAAATCCACAATCAATGCAAGATAAAACTCTAAAACAAATTGGACGAAGACATACTGTTCAGGATATAATAGACATATTCGCTAAAATTCGTTATGCCGGGATACCGGTCATAAATATGGATGTCATTGCCGGGTTACCAGGCGAAAACCAAGCTGACATGGAAGATACCATGAAACAAATAGGCTTACTCAATCCAGAAAATATTACTGTACATACCTTGGCTTTGAAACGCGGCTCCATTCTTAAAGAGTCAATAAGCACTGGCGTAATGTCAGGACAAGCTTTACCTAATGAGGTAATAACCCAAGCTATGCTCAAGACTGCGGCAGCCTACACGGCAAGTATGAATATGCGTCCCTATTATTTATACCGTCAAAAGTATATGACAGGTAATCTTGAAAACGTTGGTTATGCCAAACCCGATACTGATTGCCTTTATAATATTCAAATTATGGAGGAAAGACAGACTATCATCGGTATTGGACCAGCTGCCGGTACAAAGGCTGTAAACCCCCAGAACTGGCGGCTACAAAGCTGCTATAATGCCAAAGATGTTGGCTCTTATATAAAAAATTTAGATATATATCTGAGTGAAAGACAAACCCTGCTTTCCAGATTGTATGGTGACCATGAGGAGGATTATTAACTATGCTGACAACCGGACCCCGGGGGACCAAAGATATATTGCCTGACAGTAGTGGATATTGGCAGTATGTTGAAAAAACAATACGTGGAGTATGCCATAACTTTGCTTATCAGGAGATTCGTACTCCCATCTTTGAACATACCGAACTTTTTCTGCGCGGTATCGGTGATACTACCGATATTGTTGAGAAAGAAATGTATACCTTTGCTGATAGAGCCAAACGCAGTATTACTTTACGTCCTGAAAATACGGCTGCTGTCGTTAGGTCATATCTTGAGCATAAGCTCTATACCGGCCCTCAACCTACGAAGCTGTTTTATATTGGACCTATGTTTAGGTATGATCGCCCGCAAGCTGGCCGCTATCGCCAATTTCACCAGTTTGGCATTGAAGCCATTGGTGCACAAGGATCGGCTATTGATGCTGAAGTTATTAGTTTGGCTGTAGAACTCCTTAAAAAGTTAGGACTTATTGATTTAAAATTACTTATTAACTCTGTTGGCTGCCCGAAGTGCCGTCCATTGTATCGGGCTAAATTACAGGAATTTTTCCAAGCAAATTTAGCTCATTTTTGTTCTGATTGTCAGTCGCGGTATGACCGCAATCCTATGCGTATCTTGGATTGTAAAAATGAAACGTGTACTGAACATTCCCAGGGAGCTCCCCATATGCTGGACTGCCTGTGTGAGGAATGTAGTGATCACTTTGCCGGCTTACAAACGCTACTGACAACAGCGGGAATAAGTTTTATGATAAATCCCCGATTAGTTCGGGGGCTTGATTATTATACAAAAACTGCTTTTGAAATTCAGTATTCCCCCTTAGGGGCACAAAGTGCAGTATGTGGCGGCGGACGATACGACGGTCTCATTGCCGAATGCGGTGGACAGCCTACACCCGGCATTGGTTTTGCCATTGGTATTGAGCGAGTGCTGTTAGCTTTAGAAAAGCAAGAACTTCTGCCGCTAATAAATAACGCGATTGATGTTTTTGTTGCACCCCTGGGAGCCGCAACCCAAGCAGCAGCCTTTCAGTTGTTAACAGAACTTCGCCATGCAGGTATTGCGGCTGATATGGATTTTATGAATCGTAGCTTAAAAGCACAAATGAAGTATGCTAACAAATATCCAGCCACGTTTGTGGCGCTTATTGGCGAAGATGAACTAGCTCAGAAAAAAATAATGTTAAAAAATATGGAAACAGGCAGTCAAGAATTAGTTGATACGACTGTACTGGTACATATGATTTTAGAGGGGATGGAGAAGTAATGGCACAAATAGAAACAGCAGCCGAGTGTAAAATTGATACAATGCAGGGGTTAAAACGTACTCATGCTTGCAATGCCCTAAACCAAGATCATACCGAACAGGAAGTTACCCTGTGTGGTTGGGTTTCAAGACGTCGTGACCATGGCGGACTTATTTTTATCGATTTACGGGATCGTTCCGGCATTGTCCAGGTTGTATTTTCACCGGATGTTAATAAAGATGCCTTTATTAAGGCAGAAGCTGTTCGTAACGAATATGTACTAGCTGTACGCGGGATTGTAAAGGCTCGCTCTGAAAGTACAATTAATCCTAATATGGCAACAGGTAAAATTGAGGTTTTTGGCAATGAATTAAGAATACTAAACAGTGCCAAAACACCGCCGTTTTATATTCAGGATAATATTGATGTTGATGAAATTCTTCGTTTAAAATATCGTTATCTGGATCTTCGGCGTCCGGAAATGCAAAATGATCTTCGTCTTAGACATCGCGTTACCAAATCCATGCGGGACTTTTTAGACAATCATAGTTTCATTGAAGTGGAAACCCCCATTCTAACTAAAAGTACACCGGAAGGGGCTAGAGACTATCTTGTTCCTAGTCGGGTAAACCCTGGAAAGTTTTATGCTTTGCCGCAATCGCCGCAAATATATAAGCAATTATTAATGGTGGCCGGTATGGAACGTTATTTCCAGATTGCCCGCTGTTTCCGCGATGAAGACCTCCGTGCTGACCGTCAGCCTGAGTTTACTCAGCTTGATATTGAAATGTCCTTTATTGATCGGGAAGATATCTTATCTCTGATGGAAAACATGGTTGCCTTTATCTTTAAAGAGAGTATTGACGCTGACGTGCCTACACCTTTTGTTCGATTAAGTTATGAAGATGCTATGTCCCGTTATGGTTCTGACAAACCAGATCTTCGTTTTGGCATGGAACTTATCGATTTATCAGGTATTTTTAAAGATTCCGGTTTTAAAGTATTTGATTCTGTATTAGCTAACGGTGGTCAGGTTAAAGCCATCAATGTAAAAGGGTATGCCAATGCTCCGCGCCGCGAACTGGATGGACTAGTCGATTATGTTGCTACCTATGGCGCTAAAGGCTTGGCATGGATAAGCTATACTGCTGAGGGTCTGAAATCCCCAATTACCAAATTCTTTAGCCAAGAGACCATCGATAAAATGAATGCTGCCGCGCAAGCTGAAACCGGCGATTTACTTTTATTTGTTGCCGATAAACCTAAAGTTGTAGCTGCTGCATTAGGGCAACTCCGCTTGGAGATGGGGCGTCGTCTAAACTTGATTGACCCTGATAAACTTTCTTTCGCCTGGGTTCTTGATTTCCCGATGTTTGAATATGATGAAGACAACAAACGTTGGGTAGCTATGCACCATCCGTTTACCTCTCCACGCGATGAGGATATAGAATATCTGGGAAGTGAACCAGGAAAAATTAAAGCGAAGGCCTATGATATGATACTTAACGGTATTGAATTAGGCGGTGGAAGCCTCCGTATTTATAATCGCAGTATTCAGGAAAAAGTATTTACAGCGATCGGCCATAGCCCAGAAGAAGCTTTAGAGAAATTCGGTTTCTTATTAGAGGCTTTTGAATATGGTACACCTCCACATGGCGGCATCGCATTTGGCTTAGATCGTCTAGTTATGCTTATGGCTAAACGCGCTTCAATTCGTGATGTTATCGCTTTCCCCAAAACACAAAGTGCTTCTGATCTAATGATGCAAGCACCAGGAGATGTTGAGCCAAAACAGCTTAAAGAATTGTATATCAAATCTGAAGTTGTTGCAAAAAAATAAGCTCCTGCCTGCTATGGAATAATATTCCATAGTCGAAACTCTTGCAATTGCGTGATTTATTTGATAATATTAAAGCGAACTAAAGAAATGTACTCAGACCCTGCTGTGTGCGTGTAATGTCAATGTTTTGAGCCAACACTTTTACTGCGGGAGCCTGTCTCTAGTTATGGCGTGTACGCCCTATTTTTGAGGGGACACACAAAATGATTAGGCGAGCACCCACCTGCCGAGGGCAGGTTCAAAACAGAGGCGATACGGCATAGTGGGGAATGGGTGCTTTTGGGAACCTTTACGTGAGCCATCACTCCGGCATAAGCCGCCAGTGGTGGCTTATTTATATCTACGCACTAAACAATGATTGCTTATTGTATGAAACAATCACAGCATTTATTCGACAATAATTGACGATTTATTCGGTTTATGTTATCTTATTGTTACATCTTTTAAAGGGGGACATTCATGAGCAACATACCTGGCGAAATTCGCAAAGTTTCCGAAGTTATCGCAGACCCAACTCCATTAGGTGTTTTTGGCTTAGCCATGGTAACACTAGTCGCCGCATCCCAAAAACTGGGGTGGACATCAGGTACTGCCTTTCTTATTCCTTGGGCTTTTTTCTTAGGAGCGCTCGCTCAGTTCGTGGCATCATACTGGGATTTTAAGCACAACAATCTCTTTGGCGCTACGGTTCTAGGTGCATTTGGTCTTTTCTGGTTTAGCGTCGCGATGGCCTGGATGATTAAGGGCGGAGTATTTGGTGCTACACTTGCTGCACAGGCTGACGTAAAGCAGCTTGGTGTTGCTTTTTTTGGTTATTTTATCTTCTCCATGTTTGCCACAGTAGCTGCCTTAGATACCAACAAGGTTTTTATTGGTATTATGGTACTAATTGATGTCCTCCTCATTTGCCTCGCACTTGATGCCTGGGGTTTTCATTGGGCTCATGCAATTGCTGCCTGGTCTGAACTTTTTATCAGTATTCTAGGTTTCTATGCTAGTGGTGCCATTTTTCTTAATAAGTTTGCCGGACGAATTGTTTTACCAATCGGCAAACCCCTTGGAATTCTGAAGCGGGTCTAAGATTTTCAACTGTCTATCTAACGACCACCCTATCCAGCACTAAACTGGATGCGGTGGTCGTTATTTTGTGAATTTCATCTTTGACTCAAGGACTTTTTACTATTTACCTAGAATACTACTATACGGCAAATAACAATTTGAGTATAATTTGGCACATGCAGCAAAAGGGTGATAGTGTGGATGTATTTTCGCAAAATTTATTTGAACCACAATTGGAAGACAACAGACCATTGGCCGTTAGAATGCGTCCAAGAACGTTAGATGAATATATGGGTCAGGAAGAAATTCTTGGCCGCGGCAAATTCTTGCGGCGAATGATTGAAGCTGATAATATACCGTCAATAATTCTATATGGTCCTCCGGGCACAGGAAAAACCACACTTGCCCACGTTATTGCCCAAACGACCGGCAGTCATTTTGAAAAATTGAATGCTGTAGCTGCAGGTACGGCCGATATTCGAAAAGTGGTTGATAGCGCCAAAGATCGGCTTAGGCTTCAACAGCGTCGGACGATCTTATTTGTAGATGAAATTCACAGGTTTAATAAAGCGCAGCAAGATGTCCTGCTGCCTTATGTTGAAAACGGCACTGTTATCTTAATTGGAGCAACAACAGAAAACCCTTATTTTGAAGTGAATTCACCGCTTCTATCACGCATGCGGGTAGTACGGCTAAAGCACTTGGATGAACAGGGGATCATTCGTATTCTAGAGCAGGCGCTAACTGATAGAGAACGTGGGCTTGGAAAAGAAAATTGTGTCTGCACCAAAGACAGCATGCTAAAAATTGTAGCCATTGCTGGTGGTGATGCCCGAACAGCGCTCAATATACTTGAACAATCGGCTACAATGCTTGACCCGGAGCAAGCAAAGATCATAACTCCTGAAATCATTGAAGTGGTCGCCGGCGAAAAATTACAGGCTTATGATAAAAAAGGTGACAATCATTATGACGTAGTATCAGCATACATTAAAAGTATGCGGGGATCAGATCCTGATGCAGCATTACATTATCTTGCGCGGATGCTGGAAGCAGGGGAAGATATCAAGTTTATTGCAAGAAGACTGGTCATTTGCGCATCAGAAGATATTGGTAATGCCGATCCACAGGCTCTTTCCATAGCAATGGCAGCAGCACAGGCTGTTCAATTTATTGGAATGCCAGAAGGCCGAATTCCTTTGGCCCAAGCTACAACGTATTTGGCCTGTGCGCCTAAAAGCAATGCAGCTTACAAGGCTATTGATCAAGCTATCGAGGATGTTCGCCGCCTTGATTACGGAAGTATGCCATCCCATCTTTGTGATGCTCATTATCACGGTGCACGTGAAATGGGCAATGGCAAAGGCTACCTTTACCCGCACGACTATGAAGAAGGCTTTGTTAAGCAACAGTATCTACCTGACAAGCTACAACATCGCAGCTACTACCACCCTACACGCAATGGCTTTGAAGCTAAGTTTGCTGAACGGCTCAAGGGTATTAGAAAAAGATAGCCAAAGCCCTCGCAAATGCGTGGGCTTTAACTATCTTTTATGGTCTCATAATAATCATAGCTATAAGGACAACCTTGATTTTCGCTTACGCCAAAGACTTGGCGCAAGCGGTTTTGCATTATAGGCGTTACTTAAAAATACCAAAAGGTTTACCGGTACATAGGAACTGTTTACCAAAGTGGGGATTAAGAGTAGCAGCAGCACTTCCATAAAAACTAAGTATTGCAATAGCAAGTTCAGACCAAGCTGCTAACGTATGCCAACCATGACCAAAGCCAAGTGCATCTGCCGACAAACCAAGAAATAGTAAATCAATAAAAAAGAAAATAACAAAAAGGACTTTGTTTGTTTCCATAGCGCCAATTGTCATATATACAGAAAAAATCAAATAACCAACGAAGGCAATTCCAAGTTGTGCTCCATCAACATTGGCGGCCAACACCGATCCAAAAACGCCCATTTTAATCAACCAACAGGAAGCTACCGAAAACCAGAACAGAGAAAAACCACCAAAGGCTGTTGCGCCGAAGGTATTATTGTGTTTAAAGTCATTAACACATGCAATCATTTGAGCAATAGCACCAAGAAAAATAGCCCACGGAATTACAAAAGATAGACCTGTAGTCCAGCCGAGTTTTTGTGAAGCGGCTACCAAAGTAACCATTGCTAGTCCAAAGAGACCTAATCCGCTTGGGTCTGCGGTAACGATTTTTACGGTTTGTGTGTTGCCGGTATTAACACTCATATAAAACCTCCTATATATTTAATATGTTTAAAAAATAACATAGCCTGCCATATAGTGTCAATTAGTTAAATTAATTAATTTTACTCGCGATTTATAATTGAATAATCAATGAATAATTTATCTGTTTGAGAGCGCAAATATGCTTACTATTACGATAAATAATAAGAAATAATAAAGACCATATTCTCCTTTGACAACAGTTTTAAATTCTGATATATTTAACTTTAATAAAACCTATCATAATACTCGGAAAAGGAAAAGCCGAAGCGGGAGAGATTGCTGTGAAACTATCAACGAAGGGTCGCTATGGCGTAGCGGCAATGTATGATTTGGCGCTCCATTACGGGCAAGGTGCCATTTCTCTTAAGAGTGTTGCCCAACGTCAGGGAATATCAGAACATTATCTCGAACAATTAATGGGTACACTAAGAAAGGCTGGTTACGTTAAAAGCGTACGTGGTGCCCAAGGTGGATATGCACTAACGAAAGACCCGGCCCAAATTTCAGTTGGCGATATTATCCGAGTTATGGAGGGTCCGATTGCGCCGGTAGACTGCCTATTGGCTGATGATGCAAGCAGGACTTTCTGTTCACGGGTTGATATATGTGTAACCCGCGGTGTCTGGGCAAAAGTAAGAGATAGTATCACTTCAGTATTGGATTCAATTACTCTCGCCGATTTATGCAAGGATGAGGAAGAAAAGAGACAAGGAGATGAGTAGCATGAAACGCATTTATTTTGATCATTCGGCTACTACCCCAGTTGACCGAGAAGTTGCCGAACTGATGCTGGAATATATGACCGACAAATACGGTAATCCCTCCAGCGTCCATTCTTTTGGGCGGGAAACCCGCAAAGCAGTAGAAGAGGCTCGTGAGAAAGTTGCTACTTTGATTAATGCTGATCCCAAAGAGATATTCTTTACTAGTGGCGGCACAGAGGGCGATAACCTGGCACTTAAGGGCATCGCTTATGCTAACCGCAAGAAAGGCAATCATATAATAACTACAGCCATTGAGCACCATGCCATTTTGCACACTTGCGAATATCTTGAGAAACAAGGTTTTACCGTTACTTATTTGCCAGTTGATGAAAATGCTATGATCCGCATGGAAGACTTAAAAAATGCCATTACCGACAAAACAATTCTAATCAGCATTATGTTTGCCAACAATGAAGTGGGGACAATTCAGCCGATAAAAGAAATTGGACAACTCGCCCGGGATAAAGGCATTTATTTCCATACCGATGCGGTGCAAGCTGTCGGCAATTATCCGATTGATGTCAAAGAACTTAATATAGATTTACTAACCATGTCTGGCCACAAGTTCCATGCGAGTAAGGGCGTTGGCGCCCAATATATCCGTCGGGGTGTAAAAATTGAGGAAATCCAGCATGGTGGCGGTCACGAACGCAACCTGCGTGCAGGCACCGAAAACGTGCCTGGTATTGTTGGGTTGGGAAAAGCTGCTGAAATCGCCAATCGTGATATGGAGAGAAAAATCAAATATGTCCAAAGCTTGCGCGATAAAATAATAACTACTATTACAGAAAAAATTCCTCATGTTAAGCTTAATGGTCATCCACAATCCAGAATGCCTGGCAATATCAACTTTAGTTTCCTTTTCATTGAAGGAGAATCCTTACTCCTCAATCTTGATATGAAAGGAATTGCTGCTTCCAGCGGTTCAGCCTGTACATCAGGATCACTCGATCCGTCTCATGTACTTTTAGCTATGGGGTTAACCCACGAGGTAGCACATGGTTCCTTGCGCATTACACTAGGACGCGGCAATACAGAAGAAGAGGTTGATTACTTTTTAGAAGTAGTACCGGAAATTGTAGAACGCCTGCGCAGTATGTCACCTTTATATGGCAGTGCTGCTGAATTCAAACCTTCCAATCCTTGCTCCAGTTGTCATCACCATCATTAATTTAATATTTAATTAGAGGAGAGAATAATAATGTATAATGAAAAAGTTATGGATCATTTCTCCAATCCCCGTAATGTCGGCGAAATAAAAGATGCCAATGGTATTGGTGAAGTGGGTAACGCCAAATGCGGCGATATTATGCGAATCTATCTACAAGTTGAAAATGACATAATTACAGACGTAAAGTTTAAAACCTTTGGCTGTGGTGCTGCCATTGCGACGAGCAGTATGGTAACTGAAATGGTTAAAGGCAAAACGTTGGATGAAGCCCTGGAAATTTCCAATCAAGCAGTAGCCGAAGCTTTGGGTGGTTTGCCGCCGGCAAAAATGCACTGTTCTAATCTGGCAGCCGATGCGCTGCATGAAGCAATTAAGGACTACATTGCAAAAAAAGGAAAGTGATCATAGATGGCTGACAAACCCAGAGTGGTTGTAGCCATGAGCGGAGGGGTGGACAGTTCTTTAACTGCCGCCCTTCTTGTTCATCAAGGCTATGACGTAATAGGTGCAACAATGCAAATATGGGAAAAGGATCAGGCTAATGATGATCCTGACAGCAGGGGGTGTTGTTCGTTATCAGCTATTGATGATGCCCGACGGGTTGCCAATAGACTCGGCATTCCCTACTATGTACTTAACTTCCGGGATATGTTCCAAGATACAGTGGTTAATTATTTCATGGCAGAATATTCTGCAGGCAGAACACCCAATCCCTGTATTGCCTGTAATCGCTATGTAAAATTTGAAGGCCTGCTGTCAAAAGCTTTGGCACTTGGTGCGCAGTACGTCGCAACTGGCCATTATGCGCAAATTATGTATGACAATAACTCTAAGCGCTATCTTCTGCGCAAAGGGATTGATTTAACTAAAGATCAATCCTATGCTTTATACCACCTAAATCAACATACGCTCACGCATTTTTTGATGCCCTTAGGTAAGTTTGCCAAAACCGAAACCAGAAAAATGGCCAGAGATCTAGGTCTTTCAGTTGCCGATAAACCTGATAGTCAGGAGATATGTTTCGTACCTAATGATGATTATAAAGCCTTTTTAAAAAATCGCATTCCTGAATCATTAAAACCGGGCAATATAGTCGATCTTTCCGGCAATATTCTGGGCAAACATCAAGGGGTACAGCTTTATACTGTGGGACAACGCAAAGGTCTTGGTTTAGCAATTGGCAAACCCCTATATGTTATATCGCTTGATGCCGAACGAAATGAAGTAATTGTGGGCTCAGATCAGGATGTATTTTCCTCTGAGCTCATTGCCGGTGACCTCAATTTTATTGCCATTGATTCTCTGGAAGAGCCACTTGCCGTAGAAGCTAAGATTCGCTATAGCGCACCTGGTGCCCAGGCCATAGTAACCCCTCTTGGTAATGGCCAAGTCAATGTAAAGTTTTCTACACCACAGCGGGCAATTACCCCTGGACAATCTGTTGTGTTTTATCATGATGATATTGTAGTTGGGGGAGGAATTATTAGAAAAATGGTAAAATAGCAAAAGCACCCTAACGTTATACGAAAATTATTAAATTTCATATAGGACAATACTTGCTATAAACAATCTCATTTGTGGTCATACTAATACTACAATCTGTTGTGGAGGCCTAATGATCATGCAAAAACTGCGTAATTTGTTCGGCCTGCCGGTACTTATTACCGGTACTGGTGCGCAGATTGGTGAGGTAAAAGAAGTAATTCTTGACTTAGAGCAGGCGTCAGTTCTTGGCATTGTTCTTGCTGGTGCTAATTGGTTTGCAAGTGGGCAAGGCGTTTTGTTTGAAGATGTATTTAGATTAGGCAGAGATGCCATAATGCTTCGAACCACATATGCTGTGCGCGAGTTAACACCGGCTATGCTTCCAGGGACTGTCTATTATCTGTGTGATTTGCTGGACAAGCAAATTTATACAGATACAGGCTTAAGCTTTGGTATATTGGTTGATGCTCTTTATGATAATTCAACTGGTGAGATAAAGGCTTATGAAATTTCCGACGGTCTTATTACCGATTTGTTGTATGGCCGCAAAATTATGCCTCTGCCGCAAGCACAAGTTGTTGGTCAGGATAGAATAATCATTCCTGATTCTATGACAAATCTTCTTATACCTGAATCCAAAAGGTGTGAGGTGTAGTTTATGACAACTTGTCCTGTATGTGGTCAACGGGGCATAGGTAAAGTCGGTGCCGACCAGTACTACTGTTGGGATTGTTGTATAGAGTTTATGGTACGCAATCAGGAATTAAGAGTTTATCAGGTTGAAGTTGACGGTACTTTAACTCTATATGATGACACGATGCAGGGTACTGTTAATTTAGAGGTACAAAAGGGGTGATATGATGCGCAGCAAGTTTTGGCAAGGATTGGTTTTTGGTGGACTTGTGGGAACAGCACTCGGCGCCATCATAGGTCCCATGGCAAAACCACAAAAGAAGCTGCTATTTGAACGTAGTGCTGACTCTGTTGCCGACACTACCCGTGATTTAATGCGGAACGCACGCCGGGCACGTAAACGGTTGATGAAAAAGCTGGATTAGTGTCAGGTAATAGGGAGACCTGTCGGTCTCCTTTTTCTTATTACTAAAAGGAGAAGCTATGCAGCTTACTAAAAAACATGTTAGATTTATTGTTATATGCATTTTTTTATTTTTAACTGTATATTTTTTCTGGCTTGTCCGCAGTGGATTATATCCGTTCATTATTGCTTTATTATTGGCCTATTTACTTAACCCCGCAGTCTGTTACCTTGAAACTAAAGGCATGCCCCGCACTATTGCTATCCTGTTTTTATATGTAATTTTGTTTACTGTTGTCATTTTTGGCGGAACTCGTCTTGTCCCAATTTTTGTTAGAGATTTGGAAAGCTTCGCTAAGGAATTACCTCTTATTTTGGAGAAAGGCGAAGAATTATTCTATCTTATCCAAACTCGTTACCAAAATTCAGTTTTACCTTACTCGATTCGAGTAGCTATTGATAATTCAATATTATCAATACAACAGGAGGGGCAATCCTTTGCCAGTGAGGTAGCTACTAGCATTATGGGACTTATTACTCATTTCATTGGTTTTGCCATCACTCCAATACTGGCCTTTTATTTTTTGCATGACTGGCAAGCCATCAAAGAAGGCTTGCTTTTACTAATACCATGTCGTCTGAGACTAGAGTTTACTTTAGCGCTTAAAGACATCGATAAAGTATTAAGCGGAGTAATTAGAGGGCAAATTACAGTTGCCATAATTGTCGGTGTGTTGGTCAGTTCGGGTTTATATTTTTTCAATGTTCCATTTGCTTTATTAATAGGAATTACCGCCGGTTTACTTGACATTATTCCATACTTTGGCGCATTTATTGGCGCTGCGCCGGCGATAACCCTGGGTCTTTTGGAATCACCGCTGCTTGCAGCAAAAATCGCTTTACTATTTTTCGTCATTCACCAATTAGAGGGCAGTCTTATTGGCCCGAAAATTTTAGGAGAGAATGTAGGTCTGCACCCGCTTACTGTTATTTTCTTTTTGTTTGCTGGCGGAGAGTTATTTGGAGTTGCTGGAATGCTATTAGGTGTACCGGTAGCGGCAGTAGGAAAAGTAATAGTAAAACACAGTATTAAACTATTAATATAATTATCTCTTTTGACCAAATATTGACACAAAATCTTAAATTGTAGTATAATTCCAGCAGAATAATGGTTTAATTTTATATATTGGAGCTGATCAGTTTGAAACAATTGACCGGAAACGAATTACGAAAAATGTTTCTGGATTTTTTTGCTAGTAAAGACCATCTAATCCAAACAAGTTATTCGCTTATTCCCGAAAATGATCCGACTTTACTACTTATTGGTGCAGGTATGGCTCCCTTCAAACCCTTTTTTACCGGCAAAATGAAGCCACCTCATCCTCGTATTTCCACTAGTCAAAAATGCGTTCGTACAGGAGATATTGAAAATGTCGGCCGAACAGCTCGCCACCATACATTTTTTGAAATGCTGGGCAATTTTTCATTTGGCGATTATTTCAAAAAAGAAGCTATTACCTGGGCATGGGAGTTTTTAACGGAGTATTTGGAATTACCAAAAGATAAACTCTGGATTACTATCTATACAGACGATGATGAAGCTTTTGACATTTGGCATAATGATATTAAAATACCCGCTGGTCGCATCATCAGAATGGAAGAGAATTTTTGGGAAATTGGACCCGGGCCGTGCGGTCCATGCTCAGAAATTCATATTGATTTAGGTGAAGATCGCGGTTGCGGCAAGCCTGATTGTGCCGTAGGCTGTGACTGTGATCGGTATTTAGAGATTTGGAACCTGGTATTCACTCAATTTGACCGGGACGAGGCTGGAAACTATACCCCGCTTGCCAAGAAAAATATAGATACCGGCGCCGGCCTTGAACGCATTGCTTCTGTTTTGCAAAACAAGCGTTCCAATTTTGAAACCGATTTATTATTCCCAATTATTGAATATGCCGCTAAAGTAGCCGGAGTTACCTATGGACAATCGGCCAAAACCGACGTTTCACTCAAAGTAATTGCCGACCATGGCCGTAGTATGACTGTTATGATAGGCGACGGTGTACTGCCGTCAAACGAAGGCCGCGGTTATGTTCTACGCCGTATTCTCCGGCGGGCAGTTAGACACGGTCGTTTAATGGGAATTGAGAAGCCATTTTTAACCGATATTGTCGATATTGCTGCCAATATTTTTGCGCAGGCTTTTCCAGATATCACTGACAAAAAGGACTATATAAAAAAAGTAATTCAATTAGAAGAAGAACGTTTCCATACTACCTTAGTACAAGGTATTGAATTATTAAACAAGCATATTGACGAACTTACCCAGGCAGGACAAACCACCCTTGATGGGGCAAAGGCGTTTAAACTTTATGACACTTTTGGGTTCCCCTGGGAGCTCACTGAAGAAATTTTAAGTGAGCATAACATGACCTTAGATAAACAAGGTTTTGATCAAGCTATGGACGAACAACGCGACCGCGCCCGTACTGCACGCCAAGATAGCGAAGAAAGTGTAGCTATTCCAGATTTATCCGGCGTGGTACTTGATTCCCTTAGCTATGACCCTCAAGCTGAAACTGCCAAGGTAGTTTTAATTTTAAAAGATGGTAATGTAGTTAAAGAAGCCTTTGACGGCGATGAGATTGCTGTGATTTTAGATGTAACACCTTTCTATGCGGAAGGTGGCGGACAAATAGGCGACACTGGGACAATTGCCAGTTCCCTAGGAAAAATCGAAATCAATAATACAAAAAAATTGCCTGATGGCACCATCTATCAGCTTGGCCTTGTTAGTGAAGGCACTCTAAAAACCGGTGAAATTGTCCAATTGTCTATTGATATAACCAGGCGTCAGCATATTGCCCGTAATCATACGGCTACTCATCTATTACAAGCCGCCTTAAAGCAAGTTTTAGGTGGACATGTTAATCAGGCCGGCTCTTCGGTTGATAATAGCAGATTACGTTTTGACTTTACGCATTTTGCACCTGTAACTGCTGAACAATTAGCAGAAGCGGAGCAAATTGTTAATGATGTTATTTTAGGTAATACCCCGGTAGCCATTATTGAAACAACGCAAGATGTTGCCAAAGGAATGGGGGCAATGGCTCTCTTTGGTGAGAAATACGGTGACCAGGTACGCGTCGTTGTTGTTGATGGTTTTAGTAAAGAGTTATGTGGCGGTACTCATGTTGGCTCAACAGCTGAAATTGGTTTGTTTAAAATCGTCAGTGAAGCCGGTATTGGGGCTGGTATGCGCCGGATTGAGGCTGTTACCGGTTATGGTGCCCATGAGTATTTAAAACAGCAAAATGAGCTTATTAGAGAAGCTGCAGTGGCATTAAAAACCCGGCCTGAAGAAATCGCTGCCCGGATTGATATATTAAACGGGCGTGTCCGTGAACTTGAAAAAGAAGTAAGTACTCTACATTCCAAGTTAGCTAAAAATGAAGTACAGGAACTTTTGGCCAACGTCGCGGTAATTAATGGTGTTCAGGTAGTAATTGGCCAAGTAGTTGCGGCTGATATGGAAAACTTACGGGCAACTTGCGATATGGTTCGTGATCGTTTACAGTCTGGCGTAGTGGTACTTGGCGCTATTAGCGCTGACAAAGTTAACTTTGTTGCTATGGCTACAGCTGATTGTGTCGCCAAAGGTATTCATGCTGGCAAGATTATTAAAGAAACTGCTGCGATAGCCGGCGGCGGCGGCGGCGGACGACCAGATATGGCACAGGCTGGCGGCAAACAACCGGAAAAATTATCCGAAGCACTCCAAACCGCTCGGCAAATGCTTCAATCACAAATTAAGTAGTTCCTTTACAGGCAGGCCGTTAGCCTGCCTGTAAAAATTTATATAATCTAACAGGAAAATATAGTGACAGGTAGAATATATAAATCTATACTTTGTAGATAATATAAGGAAGGAGGAGGCTTCATGACCAATATATCGCAAGAAACCATGATGTTTAAAGTAAATAACGACGAGACTAACGCGGCTGAAGTAATCCTAACCACTGTTTACCAGTCCTTAACGGAAAAAGGGTATAATCCAATAAATCAATTGGTTGGATACCTTATATCCGGAGATCCAACATATATAACCAGCCATAATAATGCCCGCAGCCTGATTCGCAAGTTAGAACGCGATGAAATTATTGAGGAATTGGTGCGAGCCTACCTTAAAAACAAATAAGATGATTTATCACGCACTAGGAAAAACAGGTCTTACCGTATCAAGACTATGTTTTGGCGGACTTACTATTGGCCCTTTGCAATCAAACCGGCCGTTGGCCGAAGGTGCTGCCGTTATTCGGTCAGCACTTGATGCAGGGGTCAATTTCATTGATACTGCTGAATTATATGGCACCTATCCATATATAAGGAAAGCAATAGCAAATAGCAAAAATGACGTGATTATTGCCTCGAAATCGTATGCGTATACTTATACGGACATGCGTCTAAGTGTAGAGACGGCCTGCAAGGAAATTGACCGTGACTATGTTGACCTATTTTTGCTGCATGAGCAATCTTCCCGGATGACGCTCAAGGGACATGCCGATGCCTTGTCTTACTTATGTGATGCTAAACGCCAAGGTATAATTCGGGCAATAGGAGTATCGACACATACAATCGATGTGGTACGGGCAGCAGCACTTATGGAAGAAATTGATGTAATTCACCCTATCATTAACTGTAAAGGTATAGGCATCACTGATGGTAGTGCAAGAGAAATGTTAGCTGCAATTGACTATGCCGCTCTTGATTGTGGCAAAGGTATATATGCTATGAAAGCATTAGGTGGCGGTCATCTAAATGGTATGGCAGAGGAAGCCTTCGCATGGGTACTTGCACAAAAAGGCATATCCTCAGTCGCGGTCGGGATGCAGACAATTGACGAAGTCATTCTTAATACTAGCATATTTTCAGGCCAGAAACCTGATACAGAGCTTTGGAATAAGGTTTCGAATGCACCTAGAAAACTACTTGTTGAGGATTGGTGTGTTGGCTGCGGGCAGTGTGCCGCACATTGTCCGATGAAGGCATTATCCATTAATAACAGTAAAGCATGTGTGGATGCTAAGCAGTGTGTATTATGCGGTTATTGCGGAGCCTATTGCCCAGAATTTTGTTTAAAAATTATTTAACAACGATGGGGTAATTTGTATATAATATTTTTTGTGATAATTGGGAGGCTAAATGCGCATACTAGCACTTGATGTTGGGGACAAAACTATTGGAGTAGCTGTTTGCGATGAACTAAAACTAACGGCGCAAGGGGTTGAAGTCGTTCGCAGGACATCGCCAACAAAAGATTTCGCCAGACTTAATGAGCTAATTGCCCTATATCAAGTAGGGCAAGTTGTTATTGGATTACCCAAAAATATGAATGGTACTATTGGACCCAGGGGGGAACTTGTACAAGAATTTGCTAAGACGCTAAAACAAGCTATTCCCCAAATTGAGATTATATTTTGGGATGAGCGATTGTCTACCGTAGCAGCGCAAAAATCACTAATAGCAGCTGATGTTAGCCGGGCTAAGCGGCGCAAGGTTATTGACAAGATGGCCGCGGTCTTCATTTTGCAAGGATATCTCGATAGTTTGCCAAGAGAATAACAGCCTTTCCATATCGTCCCTTGACAGGATAACTTTTCTAAGCTAAAATTATGTTGCGTATGTCTAAAAAGAGGTGAAAAAACATGACTGAGAATGAAAAAGACGAAATTATGGAGTTTGATGAGCCAGTAGTAGTCATGACTGATGAAGAAGGCAATGAATACTATTATCGCGAAGACATGATCGTTCCTGTTGGCGACAAGCGTTTCGCTATCTTGGTTCCAATTGAAATGGATGAAGAAGATTGTGAATGCGGCGATGATAGCTGCGGCTGTGGTTGCAGTGAAGAAACCGATGTGTTTATCGCCCGTATTGATGTTGACGAAAACGGCGAAGAAATTTACGTAGATCCTACGGATGAAGAATTTGAAGATGTTCGTAAAGCCTACGAAGAGTTGGTTTTTGAAGACGAGGAAGAATAAAAGAAGCCGGCAGGCTTCTTTTTTTGCCTACCGGCTGTGTATATATTATAATGATATTAGTCTAGAATTATCTGCGAGGAGTATAGTGAATGTTAATACTAAATAACGCAGTTTCCAAAAAAGCTATAATTGGGATATTGGCAACCACTATTCTCGGTTTTGGCGTTATCATTGGCTGGACTCTTGCTCAGCCAGTCAGCAGCAAAGGGGACGCAATACTTGTAACCATTCAATCAGGTACTCCGGCAAAGCGTATTGCCGAAGACTTAGAGAAACAAAATTTGATAAAAAATGCAGTTGTATTTCGGTTTGTAGCCAAGATACAGGGACTTGAAAATTCATTACAGGCCGGCGAATACGCCCTTAGTCCGGCCATGTCCATACGCCAAATCCTCACTATGATGTCACAAGGGCAAACTGCCTATCAACAAATCACCATCCCTGAAGGATATACGGTAGACCAAATAGCGGAACTACTGGCTGAAAAAAAAATGGCAAGTCCCACCAAATTTAAAGCATTAGCGAAAAATTTTGCACCGTTTCCCTATATGACAGCTAACCCCAATACCCAATACAGTGTAGAAGGATTTCTTTTTCCTGACACATATCGCTTGGCTAGAGGTACATCGGAAGAAGCGCTGCTTACGATGATGGTTAAACAATTTGATGCTAATTTAACATCTGACTATAGGCAACGGGCCGATGAATTAGGACTTTCCATCCGTGAGGTTATCATTATGGCTTCACTTGTTGAAAAGGAAGCCAAACTCAGCGAAGAACAGCCAATCATTGCCGGAGTTTTTGCTAATAGGGTAAAACAAAACATGCCTTTGCAGTCCTGTGCTACTATCCAATATATTCTGGGTTACCCCAAAGCTGAACTAACTATTCAAGATACCCAAATTGCCTCACCATATAACACCTATCAAAACATGGGACTTCCACCAGGTCCAATTGCAAATCCTGGCGCGGCAGCTATCAAAGCCGTACTGTTTTCTGCTAAGACAGATTATTTGTATTTTGTGGCCGATAAACAAGGCAAACATCATTTTAGCAGTACTTACGAGGGGCATTTGACAGCAATTAATCAGGTGCAGCCATGATGGACAACATCAATGACTTATTAGCCGAAATGGAGCAGTATGCTGTTATTCATAATGTTCCCATCATCAATAGGGAAGGTGCTCAGTTGCTGCAACAGACGACTGCCACGGCTAACCCTTGTTCAATCCTAGAGATAGGAACGGCTATTGGTTATTCGACATTACTGCTAGCTGCCAACATGGCAGGAAATGGTAAAATTACAACAATCGAGCTAGATGAACAACGGTTGAATATGGCCAAACAATTTTTAATGCGCGCAGGTATTCTTGATAAAATCGAATTTATTGCTGGCAATGCTGGTGAAGTATTGTCCAGACTACATGGCAATTTTGATTTCGTATTTATTGACGCGGCAAAGGGTCAGTATCTTGATTATTTATCTAAAGTAATGGATAAACTGTCCCCGGGAGCCATTGTCATTGCCGATAATGTTTTATTTAGAGGCTGGGTGCTAAGTTCACAAAGCGCCCCCAGACGGTTTCGGACAATTGTAAAACGACTTAATGCTTATCTTGATTTTGTTTGTAATGATACACGATTTGAAACAGTAGTTCATCAAATTGGTGACGGCATGGCCATATCGCATTATCAAGGAGATACGAAAATATGAAAAATAAACCAGAACTTCTGGCACCTGCCGGGAATTTTGAAAAACTTAAGATAGCACTTGTTTATGGTGCCGACGCGGTGTATATGGCCGGTAAATCGTTTGGCTTACGGGCTTTCGGAGATAATTTTAATGATATTGAATTAGAGCAAGGAATTAATTTCGCCCATAATCTTGGGAAAAAAGCATATATAACCGTCAATATTTTCCCACACAACGATGATTTAATTGGTTTACCTGCGTATATTACGCGTCTTGCTGCCATAGGTGCTGACGCTATCATTGTTTCTGACCTTGGTGTATTTCGCATTGCCAGGCAAGTAGCACCTTCACTGCCTATTCATATTAGTACGCAAGCCAATAGTACTAATTGGTCTACCGTTCAGTCATGGCAAGAACTAGGTGCCTCACGAGTAGTTTTAGCAAGAGAGCTCTCGCTACCAGATATAAAACTAATTAATCAAAAGACTGATATTGAACTTGAGGCTTTTGTCCATGGAGCCATGTGTATTTCCTATTCGGGGCGCTGTCTTATAAGTAATTATCTCACCTCTCGTGATGCCAACCGGGGAGAGTGTGCCCAACCTTGCCGCTGGAAATATCATGTCACAGAAGAAAGCCGACCGGGAGAATACTATCCAGTGCAAGAAGATGAACGGGGTACTTATATATTTAATTCCAAAGATTTGTGTCTCATTAACCATTTACCAGAACTAATTGAAAGCGGATTACATAGTTTTAAAATCGAAGGCCGTATGAAAAGCGTTCACTATGTGGCTACAGTTGTCAAGGTATATCGGGAGGCGATTGACAACTACGTTAGTTCATCAGCCCCCTTTACGGCCAAGCGGGCATGGCTTGATGAACTGCAAAAGATATCGCACCGTGAGTATACTACCGGTTTTTATTTCAATAAAACGACAGAACAAGATCAGATTTATGCTTCATCTAGCTATATCCAAACACATAGTTTTGTCGGCCTTGTTAAGGAGTATGACAGGGCGACCGGCATGGCGGTAGTAGAACAGCGTAATAATATGAAGGTCGGCGAAAAAATCGAAATTATGCAGCCGGGAATGGGCAACTTTGAGCAAACAATTACTCAAATGTTTGATTCAGAAGGCAATTCGATCAATGTGGCGCCACATCCTCAGCAAATTGTGACTATCCCGGTATCACAAGCGGTAGTACCATATGCTATGCTTAGACGGCCAGATGCAAGGCAGGTGCTATAATGGAAACACCACAAGAGACTTCCATTTATATTCAGCTTGAACCCAAATATGTAAATTACATAAACCGAATTATGGAAGGCTATGAATATTTAGGCGTTGTCAGTACTCTTAATCGTAAAGAAGGAATAGTGGTAATCCGGGCAACACCAGATACTACTAAGGAAGTTCACGAGATATTAGCCCATCTTCCTATAGATGTCCGCTATGTTGAACATTGAATAACTATTTGCCTTGATAAGCCATACTATACCTATCTAGATGAGCAATAGAAGGTGGTAGTATGGCTTATTCCAGTATACGCATATATCGGCTGGTTTTATTTTTTTTGATTATCTCGTGTGTGTTGGTAATGCGTTTGTTTTATCTCCAGGTTATCCAGGGGCAGCAATTAGCTTTAGCAGGGCTAAATATTCGTGTTCAAGGCTTGCAGGTAGACATTCCCAGAGGTGAAATTTTGGATCGTAACCGTCTGCCACTTACTAATACCGCTCAACAATATAGTGTTGTTATTTTCCCTGGACAAATTGAAAATGCCCCCGCGCAAATATTACGAAAGCTTAACTCAATTTTAAGTTTACCTAATGAACAGCTTGACTCTCTCTCTCAGGGTATTAATACCGGCGAATACCCCTTTAGACTGGCTAAAAACATTAGTAGTGATACTGCAAAAAAAATTAACGATCTGCAAATTCCAGGCGTAGTGGCAGTTGCAGAAAAAAATCGTTATGGTCATGGAATGCTTGCTGCTCACATACTTGGTTACATTAACTCTGCTGATAATAAAGGAGTAAGCGGAATCGAAGGT
>JAEZVB010000025.1 GCA_023443285.1 Bacillota bacterium | reverse complement strand
CTTTGAACTGTATTTTTTGCTTTTCCTCCGGTTACCATTCTCGCCCTTTGCAACATTGTTCCGATGCTGTTTTTCAATCTGCACCGCTTGAAATGTTTCCTTGGATATGATAATCGGATTATTATCTTGTGCCAGATAGTGTGCATCATGCTTTCCATCATCCAGCAACCGGACGTTTCCCGCGTATTTTTCATTACTAAGCATTACATCAATCGTCCGCTTGCACCACTTGTCTTTCCCGGTAGGGGACTTGATTCCCAAACGTTCCAATTCGGATACAATACCGATCACGCTCTTGCCATGAAGATACAAATCAAAAATCATTTTTACAATTTCTTCTTCTGATTTTTTGATTATCAGACTGCCATCACTTGCGTTCGTATAACCATAACACTTTCGGTTATACAGCTTTGATGTGCCACTTGCAGCGCGCCGTTTGATGCCCCATTTAATATTATTGCTGCGTGATTCATTCTCAGCTTGTGCGATGGATTCAAAAATCGAGATCATAAGGCTATTGTCTATCTCCAGCTTCTTTCTCTATGACTGTGCGTGCCAATTCATCAAATGGTGGCTTTAAATCCTCTGGCAGCTTTAATTTATATTGGTCGAAAGTTTCTTTTGTTACATATATTATCATAACTACACCTATACAAAACTAATTTAATATTCCTGCTGTTACACAATTTTTCTTTGAGGTATTCATCTCCTGTGTCACAGCAAATATTTTTTTAGGTATGATTGCCCAACCTACTTGCATTACCACCACTGTATCATTTTCTGAAATAAATTGATATCCAGTGTAGCTTTCATTATTAAGAATATCACGAACTATCTCAGCACTCCATTGACTCAAGCCATTGGGAATCTTGCTTTGATATTTCACAAGGTTTTTGCAAATATCATTTATCGACACGCCAAACAAATACATCATGAAAATATCTTTTACAGTTTCAGCCTCAATTTCATCCATACAGCATCTGCCATTTTTTGATATTGCAAATCCATAATGCTTTATCATCTCTTTTTGCTTAATATACCTTTTTCCAACTGCAAGCGAACCTTCGTCCATACCGAAAACCCATTCTTTAAAAATTTCCTTCTTAGATGCATATACCCAACAGAATGCTTTGATACTTCTGCTCATAATAATTACCTCCTGCGGTTTGGTATGTCTATTACCGCTCTGAAGTCAATTATTATCAAGTTATACATCTAATTAAAATAACATAAGGCTAATCACCATATTCTTATTTTCGCGAAATGTTAATTAGCCTATCACTTGAAATGTTGTTCAATTCAACCCAATATGTATATGGGAACATATTCAAACCACAAGATATGGTGTTGATATTTAGTCGCTTATACACTATTTTGTGTTGCATTCCCTTTGCAGGAGTGCTACTGACTCAATGTGTGTTTTGATAGAAATATAATACTAATACGCGGAATGGGGATTTTCGTGTAAAGGTTCGACCCCCTATTAGGGGGTCGCGTTAGTTTTGTAAACTATACTTTTATAAATTATTATTTATTTTTTTTTTTTTTATTTTTTCTACGATTAGTGATATTTATCAATCAATTAATTTTATTGAAGTTTAGATACCTCTCTCGGGCTAACCGGTAACCGCTAAGAGTTCGAAAATTTTTAGTGATAATTGCAGGTAACTTTTTAGACTGCTTATCCAAACCATCTTCTTCAATATTCACCATCAAATCAGCTTCCCAAATAATTTGAAAATCCAGCCCATCATTCTTACTGGCTGTGTGATGACCACCTACGATATAAGCCACCCGTTCAATGAGATCTTGCGGCGCACCTCGGCGCTCCATGATGTCTCTCACTATTGGCGGTCCTTCAATCTCTTGGTATGGTCCGGATGAGGAATTATATTTTTGTTCGCCACTTTGATCCCCACATCATGCAGTAAAGCTGTAACTGTAACCACTTCACGAATTGTATCCTCCACTTGCCCACCATTCATAATTATTTCAGCAACAGCTAAAACCTTAAGTGCATGATTAATACGACGCTCATCTGAGCCGAAATGTCTTTTTAGTTCCAAAACATAGTCCTCTTTTTTGATCGTATTCAACATATCACCTCAATAAAATTTGGTTTAACAACATTTTCATTATTTACTTGCTCTGTATTGTGCCGGAACAATAGTAGCAATAGCTTCGTCCCAGCCAATTCTGCTAAAAGTGTCTCCAAGACGCTCTTTGTCCTTACCATGTTGACAATAGTATTTTAAAATAGAGCTAACCAATGCATAGATTTGTTCAGAGGGTATATCTTCCGCAATTACTCGGCCAACCTTTGCCTGACGACCGGCGTTACCTCCAATAATTAGAGTAAAACCTTTCGCTGTACCAAACACACCTATATCTTTGACAAACACCTCAGCACAGCAATTTGGACAACCACTGATGCCAATTCTAACTTTGGCTGGTGTCGCCTGACCAAAAAATTCGCTGTCCAGAGCTATTCCAAGAGCAGTACTATCTTGCTTAGCCATCGGACAGTGCGGCTTGCCAGCGCATATAGCTACTCCCCTAACTGATTTTGCAATAAAGGACTCTGGCTTGAAACCCAGTTCATTCATAGCCGCTTCCCCATCGGCTAAATTCAATCCCATGATTGTCATGCTTCCGCCAATAATCTTTACTATACCACCATATTTTTCGGCCATCGCCGTTACTTGTCCAAGCTGTTCCGGAGTCATAAGTCCACCTGGGAAGTGTGGTGTAACCGGAAACTTGACACGCTTATTTATAACAGGAATACTTGAAATCAATGAGTTCATATTATTTTAGTCCTTTCTATAACATCGCCATTTTTACCTGGCAAGAAGTATTTTTTCGCTATTGTTAAAGCCTGTTTAATGGCATAACGATACCTACGCAACATGAAACTGACATACGAAGCCTATAATATTACATATGCCTTTATACTTATTGTAATAAATTTTTTTACATACAACAGTGATTTATGTCACTCAGTGAGTATTTTCATTTTCAGCATATAAAAACCTATTTATCAACTGAATACAGTTAAATAAATAGATTTTTCAAAAACTTATTAAATACTGGCTAGGTTTTTGGTAAGATTATATCATGACTCTAGTTTTTGACCAGAACCTAATTTAAACTCCACAAATGGTTCTCTCGCAGTTACAATGATCTTAAATCAAAGTATATACAAAATTAATTAATAAAAATATGTGCCATATTATATTAATCACAGAATTATTCGAGAATAAAGTGTATCATATAAATATGGAATTATGCCTCTAAATAATAAGAAGGTGAGTGATATGATGCTAGTAGATCTAAGTATTAATGACTTTGCTAAAAAGGTTGCTACTTCTGATCCAGTAGTACCGGCAGGGGGCTGTGTTATGGCACTCTCAGGGTTAATGGGAGTAAGTTTACTAGAGATGTCAGTCGATTCCGCTTGCGGGCATCTGACGGGAGAACAGCACCCTGAGTTTTTTAAAGACTCCAAAATTCTTTTAGCCAACTTACGCGAGGAATTATCATCTTGTATCGAAGGCGATGCAACAGCTTACCAGGGCGTGCTTGATGCTTATAAGCTGCCAAAGTGTACGCCTGAAGAAGTTAAAGAGCGCAAAGCGAAAGTTCAAGCGGCAGCACTTTCTGCTATTGAAGTACCTCTAAAAATAAGTCAAGCCTGTCTGTCAGCATTAGATCCGGGGATAGCTATGTTGCCTAAAGTAAAACTAGGAGTAATCGGCGACTTAAAAATTGGCCTTTTAGTGCTTAAGACTGGTGTAGAGGGTTCGCTTGCTGCAGCAAGAATTAATCTATCTTTGATATATGAAGATGCATATGCAAAACAATTTCAATCTAAGATTAACGAACTCCAGGCTAAATATGATACGCTGGCAGCTAAACTCAAATAATCCCAACAAAAAAAGAATCCGGACTAGCGTCTGACGCTAAGTCCGGATTCTTTTTGCTGCTTATGATTTCAAAATTGTTTGTAGATCATTTTCCGGGGTAGTAATTGGGTTAAGATCAAACTTGGACACCAAAATATTTAGCACATTGGGTGACAAGAACGCCCCAGTGACGGGCCAATATAAATGTTCTTGATGCCTGCTAAGAGAGTGAGTAGGAGTTTTCTCCTCGTACCAGCGATGCAGTCCTGATTCTTATTCGTATCTATTTTAATTTTGTTACTTCGGCAAAAGCTCTTCCAAACGCTAGACACTCGGCTATGCCTTTTTCATCTGGGTTCCACATTACTTTTAAGCCGTCATTCATTAAGCTAAATCCAGCTTTGTTTAACAGTTCAGCCAAAACCTTGGTAGATTCAC
>JAEZVB010000021.1 GCA_023443285.1 Bacillota bacterium | reverse complement strand
TTCTACGCTTGCCACGCCTTTTTCAACCTTTGGCTGTGCTGTGACCACTCCGTCTTTAACTACAACATTGCCAGTTGTCGTAGGTGTTGGTGTAGGTGTAGTAGTATTATCACCAGCTGGAGGTGTTGTCTTCTTTACAAGTGTAAGCACACCCCATTTTGAACCGTTAGTATAGGATTGTCCTGACTCGTCGTTCCACATTATTACGTCTTGACGGTTATTGTTTGCTCCCGCGTCATTGATCTGCAAATCAAATCCAATTTTTTGATCAGCCTTAGGAGTCACAATCTTAAATGGAATCTTTGTTTCAATGTAATAACCACCATCCACAACTTTGGCAAAAGACTCAACACCGGTCTTATATTTGTCTGGACTAATACTTTGTACATTTTTATAGTTTATACGGTATTGTCCCATACCATCGCCGTATTTAGTTGCTTTACTGTTGGTCTCATCCACAAAAATTTCTATTGAATCCTGCTCCCACACGTTGCTGCTGCCTGTGTTGAGCACAGGGTCTTTTACACGTGCCAGCACATACAGGTTCTTATCGTCCCACAACACTTTAGTAGTACCACTCGTAGGACCATCTTTCATTGTCAGATGCTTCATGTTCGGCATCGTGTCTGTCGTAGCCCAGAGTGGGTCGAGGTTGTCTCCACCGAGTGTAGGCGTACCGTATTTTGCGGTTCCAATGCCGCTAGGCTTTACAGTAAGCGCTTTGAACGCGTCACGCAAAGCGACATATGAATTATCTGCTGCTTCTTGACCAATCTTAGTATTCGAGGAAGCAGTTTGTGCTGCACTTAAGGCACTTGCAAAAGCGCTCCATGAATCAGTTGTATAAATCTCTTGGTCCTGATTACTGACGTTCTTAATCAAGGCGTTTAGCAGAGTTTTATCGACAGTCGGTACAACTGCGTTTGCAACTCCACCATTACCAGCTTTGTACTTAGTAAAATATGCTTCTACCTTAGCAATTTCATCAGCTGTCAGCACCCTGTCGTAAATGAGAACCTGTGCCACTCTACCAAGGAAACGGGAAGGAGTTACTGACGCCATTGAGAAACCTATGCTCAGATCAGATCTGTTCCCTTTAAGAGCCGTAGAGTTGATATCACTGCCAATGGATTTGTTATTAACATAAACAGCTCTATTAGCTCCGTCTAGCTGCGCTCTAACGCTGGTCAGACCCGTAATGTTTTGTCCACCAAAAGATGACCCTCCCCCCGACCATGCAACTGCGTTACCAAAGCGAAGGTTAACTCTGTCTGTTCCTACACCCAGATTAATACCGCTCCAATCGTCGTTTTTAACCCAAGTTCCGTTAGTCTCGTTCAAGCCGAAGTAAACAACACCATTTTGGTCGCTGGAATTGTTGGCTGTGTTTGTTGGGCTAAGCAGCGTGAATATCGTCATCTGCGTCTTGCCGTTATAATCCTTAAAGCCTGCAGCTTTTAGTGGTCTTGACATCGCCTCAAAATTTACATAATCGTACGTATCATTCTTTATTGTTGGATTTCCGGTTGGTTGTCCAAGTTTATCACCGTTGCTAGTGCTAACGTTGGTGACATCTGCCGGGATAAGTTTCGCACTGATGCCTCCCATATTTGTCCATCCAGTCACGTTACCTTTGTCATCTGTCTGCACTCCCTCATCGGCTTTTAACCATAAGTCAAGGCCGTTTTTAGGAATATCTGCAGGTGTCATGTCTCGCACTGTAACAGCAGCGTGAGACTGGCTGAGTACTTTGCCGTCCTTTGACCGTACAAAAATAACGTATGGGCCTGCTGTCTTAGGCGCAATCATACCGAGCTTGTCGCCAGTGGTCTTTGTTTCTTTTTCGCTTTCAATAAAATTTCCGTCGCTTGACGAGGAAAGCCATATCTCTTTTGTCGCATCATTCAAATCGTACGCAAACCTGACTGTCCCTCCGGGGGCTACTGAAATGTTAGCCGGGAGTAGTTTATTTGCTTCCGATACTATTGTAGTAAATTTAATGGTTTTGAAATTCGGCTGTGTCTGAGTGCCAAGTACCAAGGTCCAGCTTCCTTCGGTGGAGATTTCATACCCGTCTGCAACAGACTTGCCGTTGAGTGTATAGGTATAGCCTTCACCTAATGTAAGTTTAAGAGGACGTACCGCTGAAACTTCATAAGTTTTACCGTCTTCCACATTAACGGCTGACGCGCTCGTATCGACATACGCCGTATACTTGGAGGTAGCAATTGGTGTGACACCGTCTCCATAAACGATATATAATTTGTATTCTCCTGCCACTGACGGAGCGTTGATCGTCTTTGCGTTTCCGGCAGCTTTTGTCATATTAGTTCCTTCAGTAAATACAGTTGTGCCAGCCGGTGCGAGCCAAACAGTGTCTTCAGCTTTAAGCAGACCTCTGCGGTTCAGAGTTTCACCTTTGCCCATGACAACATTAGAAGCCAACTCATACTCTGTATCGTCAATGAGGCTCTTTGGAATCATATGAGTGTATTCGTCGGTAAGACCAGAATCCAAAACGATTTTGTTACCCGCAATCGGCCAAATACGATCTACGCTTTTGTAATTATTAGCAGTAATTCTAGGGCCGCCATTCTGGTCGTTATCCCCATCCACATAACCTCCGATAGCAGTCATATCGCTTTTACCCTTCCAGTTGTTAAACTCAAAAAGACGACTCCGTCCAGGAGCATAGGAGAGCTTCGACTGTACAACGTTGTAATTCATCTTTATGAACGTACTACCTTCGTCGGGATGGAACCCGTTTGTCCAGTTGTTGGAACTCTGTGGTCTGTTTGTGCGATTTGGGTCAAGGAAGTTGTAGTTCATCTCAGTGTAATTTTTCCAGTTATCAGGATACCAGTTACTTTTGGAATCTGTAACTGGGCTGCTTGTCAAATTATTGACTGTGTCCCATGTTCCCCCATCCGGCGAATCCCCAGGATCACCCTGACGTCCCAGTGAGTAAATGGCTCCTGAGTCGTTTACTAATGTACAGCATTCCTCTACTCTGTTATAGTTTATATGGTTATTTCTTGATGTTGTTGATATTTCTGAAGACCTTGCTTTGCTATCTTCACTAGTACCAGCGTAAGGGCCGCCAGTCTTATTGGTACCTTGAGCAGTATAACCGAATCCATCGTACTCGCACCAGCCCCAGCCTATGCTCATAGCACCGTAAGTGGAGTCATAAATGTAGTTATGAAGTACATTCATGTTAGTTGTGTAAAAAGAAGTAAATGAGTTGGCGCCAGGGAATCCATAGCAGTTCCTGTACAAAAAGTTATTTGTAATATTGATATTGGTCGGCACGGCCTCAGTGCCCGCCTGATATTTTTCCTTATCTATGCCGGACCAGCTCTTTATTCCTGCATCACTTGATTCATTTATATCCTTCTTATCATTTTCATAGATATGCTGCGGATGTCCGACTACAACGCCGGAGCTGAGCGTATCTACTATATAGTTGCCCGTTACTTCGCAATCCTTTACATCGTTCTCCAGATGAACGCCATTAAATCCGGTAAACCCGATCTCGCCGTTCAGTACTTTGATGTTTCTTGCTGCATTAACCATTACTGCTGCCGGCGGTATGTCATACCCACGATAGAACGTTTCATGCCAGTTTATATAGCTTGGGAAGTAAACTTTATTTACTATACAGCCCTGAACGGATGCAAATCCTCGCGAACTTGTTGTTTCCGGACCAGTTTTGTCACTAAATTTATATGTACCTGTTAGTTCATACAGTTTATAGTCAGTGTGAGCGAACGTCAGCCCGTTGAAGGTTATGTTTTTAACTCTTCCATCATCCGAGTTGGCAACAGGGCTCAACCTGTCTCCCACAGGAATTCCTCTTATGTCGACAACTGTTTCAAGCTTTGGAATAACTACATCTGCTGTATTAATATCCTCACCCTCAAGCGGGATGTAGTAAAGTGTACTTTCAGCCTGATCGAAATAGAAGTCCCCACGCTTGTTCAGGAACTCGAAAGCGTTACGGATTACTTGATCATTATTTGGATTGTATTGCGTGTTATTACCCAAAGACTGTGAAATTGCTGCATATGGCATCTGGAAGCGAAGCATTGTGCCGTCAGTCATCTTGCTGGCTTCTGGTGCTTTTTCTGCAGACGCAAAGCAAACAAACGGTCTCGCCCATCTTGCACCGCCCAAACTTTCAGCTTCGATGTTTTGTGGGTTTTTCGTATTCGGTGTCAGTCCTGAGCCGGTGCCAAATACGATAGCTCCTTTGATTTCGCTACCGTTCTGCCATGCCCAAGGGTTGTTGGTACCGTCAAAGCTGACTGTAGGGACGCCCGTGGTAGTTCTGTTTCCAGAAGTTATTGTTGGGCTTACAGTCATGTTGGCGCGCTTGTCGTTTACATAGATTGCGCGTAACTTTTCGCTTCTGTTGAGTGTAGTTTTATAAACCTTTAAGCTTCCAGCCTGAGTTAGTCCGGCAGCTTCTGTCCACACGCCTTTTGCCAGCATCTCACCGCCACTGATTACCGGCTTTGCTCCAGGAGCTGCCTCATAGCGGATAGTGCAATCATTACTTCCGGAATCATCTTTGTCAAAAACTAAGGTTTCATCGTTAGGATAAAATCCATCTGCAATTTGTACAACGATATCACCGCCGGTCTTTGGCAAAGTCCGTACTACTTCTTTTGCCTTGGCAATTGTTTTATATGGCTTTACTTCGGTTCCGTCACCTGCGGCGTCGTCACCATTCGTAGCTACATAAATTGTTGTTGCTGTGGCACTGTCGGCCATGACTGTTGCTTGAGGTAATGGAAGCATGGTTATTACCATTATTACAGTCACAATCCAACTTAAAGCTCTCTTTCTTGCTCTCATAAAAGCCTCCTTTAATTATAATAGATAGGCGATTCAGAATTTGCAATCCCCTTTATTTTAAGGCCTTTCAGCCTTAAATACTAATGATTCCACATTCTTCTTGCCAGAATTCAAAAAATTAATCCGGATATAAGACCCAGTTTCTTCAGTAACCTCTATGGATACTTCTTGACAATAATTTAGATATTTTAAAGGATAATTTTACTAATATTAATTTTATAGCTCTAATACAGAAGGATGAAGAGATTATTATTGGTTCACAAGGAAAAATATCGGTAAAATGTTGTAGTTTATTGGAAATAAATATCACATTTTATCATATTGTGCTATTTTGTAACGGCGTATGAGTGTGTTAATAATAGGATTCAAAGTGGCCAATCAAAAAAATTAAGCTTATGCACACATAATAAAAACCCCTGGTATCAAGGGTTTCAAGTCATTGATTCAAATTGGTCTTTTCGGTACAGATATAGGTGTATATGTATCTGTAGGATACCTCATAAATCAATTGTCTATAAAGTTGTATTCAACACTATTGTTACCATTTTTGCCTTTGCTTTTATACTTTAGTTTTATAGGCTCCGGCATACACGTTAAATATAATTCCAATATACTATTTTTATATAGGATAACCTTTTTTACTGTCAGGTTATATACTGAATAGGCTACAATAAACTGGACAGATTTTTTAAGGGCATTTAGAATTAACTTAAGAAAAAGGAGATGCCCATATGTCAGATTACATGCCTAAGTCTCGCCGTACTTTCACTGACACATTTAAAAGTCAGGTTGTTCAGTTATATCACTAACGGCAAGAGGAAATGTGAAATTGTCCTTGAATACGACCTTGCTCCATCATTACTGGAAAGGTGGATTCATCAAGCTGAAAAAAACAGGTTCTTTCAAAGCCAAGGACAACCGTACTCCAGAAGAACAGGAACTTATCTAACTCCGCATTAAACTATCTTTTATATTTTAGTTAGGTATTATAGCAAAATTCGATAATTTTAAACAAAATTCGCTTTATAACCAACATTTTATAATCTCAAATTTTTGCTATTGTTTTTTGGGGAAAAATTTTAAATAAAGTATGAAATAACTTTTTGAATGGAAGGTATGAATAAATTACTTCTTATATTAATAAAACTATGAGAAGCTATGCTAATCACTATAAGCTTCCCATAGTTTTTAATTTGCGCCTTCAAGCAAAAAATTTATGTAATACTTGTTAAATCATTATGCTCTTAAGAAGAATACAACTGCTAGAGAATTAACTTCACTTGACAGTATCTGAATAATGTTGGGCAATATCTCCTCTGGACAATAATTAAATTGTAAGGAGGAAATTTAAATTATGACAACACAAGATCGTATAGTTAAGAACAAAATGAGCCTGATTGAATTGGCTGAATATCTTCAGAACGTAAGTGAAGCATGTAAGATTCATGGAGTCAGCAGACAGCATTTCTATGATATTAAAAAAGCTTATGAGGAAAATGGGTCTGGAAGGATTAAAGGACAAGACTAGGAGAAAGCCTTGCATAAAAAACAGAGTTGCTCCTGAAACAGAGGAAGCCGTATTAAGAATAGCATATGAAAAGCCGGCATATGGGCAGCTTCGGGCAAGTAACGAACTTAGAAAACAAGGAGTTCTTGTATCAGCCGGAGGGGTAAGATCAATCTGGCAGAGATATAATATAGAAACCTTTGACAAGAGACTTAAGAAGCTTGAAGAAAAGGCTGCAAAGGAAGGCATACTCTACACTGAAGACCAGCTCGCTGCTTTGGAATAGGCACAGCAGGAAAAGAATATATCAATAGTTGAGATTGATACTCAACATCCGGGATATTTATTAGCACAAGACACCTTCTATGTGGGCTATATCAAAGGTGTTGGACGAATATATCAGCAAACTGCCATAGATACTTACTCGGCAGTGGGATTCGCAAAATTGTATACAGCCAAGGTGCCAGTGACAGCAGCAGATATATTAAATGATAGAGTATTGCCGTTCTTTGAAGAACCACATGATACCTGTAATGAGAGTACTCACGGACAGAGGAACGGAATATTGCGGAGCACCTGAGAAGCACTTGTATGAATTATTTCTGCAAATGAACGATATTGATAGAGTAGGTCGGAGGTCGTAGACCTCCTTCCCCTCATCAAACCGTACATGAAGTTCTCCCTCATACGGCTTTCCGACATTCTTCTTTCTACAACTTTACGTCATGCAGATATCTTCTTCAAAC
>JAEZVB010000007.1 GCA_023443285.1 Bacillota bacterium | reverse complement strand
ACTTGATCATTCTTTTTGTATCGTGCTTTAGTTGCAGTAAATTCTGAAACTGCTGTTTCGGCACAGCAGTTAATTCCGGTAATTAACTTGTATCCCTCGTCTTGTAATAAAGTTTTTTCGGGCAAAGAAACATACATCATCACACCACGCATGGTAAATGCAGATTGCTTTTTGTAGGGAATATAGTTTACAGTTGCCATTAAGACCTCCTGTTCAAAAATGAAAGTAAGCCTTTTCTTTCGTTCTCAACCTCTAATTCATATGACAGGTCTTGCTTAACCTCTTGTTTGAAAACCACATTTTCCGTTTTAACAATCGAATTGATTTCTTCATCATTTACAAATTTAGCAACCTGTTCCACAGATTCCTGACGACACAATGCAGTCAACTTCTCATAGATTTTTCCTAACTGCTCCTTAGTTTCCGCTAAATTAATAGTTTCAAAATGTCCCATATTAGCACGGGTAGTCAGCTGATTTAAGTTATTTCCGATTGCTTTTAGCTGTTTTGCAAAGTCATCAAGACCATCAATTACAACGATTTCTTTATTGAAAACACAGTGACGAATGTAATCAGACTTGCTCATCTTTGATTTTTTCGCCATACGTTTTAACTCTTGTCGCTCCCTCTCGGAAGCCCTGAATGTTTCAAATTTATCTTTCATTGGATATTTCAACTCCTCATTATCTGTTTTTTCAACTCTTGTAAAGTGGGTACGGGCTTCTGCCCGAAAAGTGGCGAGTTGCGGGCGTATACACGCCTGCTCTGCTCGCCCCACCCAAGGTGGGTAGAACGGTAATTCTAACGCCTTAAATATCAGAGAAAAGAAGAAGGCAAGGAGGCAGGGTACTAAGAACATTACCCTCTTGCCCTCTTGATTTTTTATTCCAGATAAGAAAACCATTTGTCTCCTACCTTGCGAGATTTTACACCGAGATTTTGTTTGGCATTTTTAAGAGTTCGTTCTGATATTCCAATAGAGGTAGCCTGTGTTAGCAATTCATCGGAAGTAATTTCACCATCTGCAAGCATTTCGGTCAGCATATTTTCAGCCTGTGTAGTTTTACTGATGAGTGATGCTCGTCCAGAGAGCAGTTCCTCAACGGTAGTGTCACAATAACCTTTCCATGCAAAGCCTGTATCAGGATTTATTTCAAACGCAATGGCTTTGCCCTCAGGCGCAAGACTGCTTTTGTCGTGTGCGACAATTCTCACAGTCGGTTCTTCTTTTAAGCGACCGACTACAAGCACACTTCTTGCCGCTGCACGAAAGTCAATTGAACCAAGACCACGGTAACTGGACTTCACACCCTGCGTTTTATTCATGTGACCAATCAGAATAATCGCGCAGCCTGTATTTTCTGCAAGTGCTGCAAGCTTTTTGAAAATTGGACGAACCTCGTTTGCCCTGTGCATATCCACACTGCCACCGAGATATGCCTGCAACGGGTCAAGCACTACAAGTTTTGCACCTGTTTGCAAAATGGCTTGCTCCAAACGCTCGTCACACATCGTCAGCTCTTTTTCACTTTCATCAATGACCATTACCTTTGAGCAATCTGCACCTGCCGCAACAAGCCTTGGCTTGATGGTATCTGCCAGCCCGTCCTCTGCCTTTTGATAAATGACATTGATTGGCTCTATTGCAGTACCACTTTCCGGCAATGGTTGTCCTGTTGTAAGCAATGCAATAAGCGAAAGTACAAAGGTTGTTTTGCCCTCACCGGGGTCGCCTTGCACAATGGTTAATTTACCGTAGGGAATGTACGGATGCCACACCCATTTGATTTCTTCGATTTCAACATTATTCATATTGATCAGTCTTAATTTGTTTTTCATTTTTCTTTTCCTCTCTAAATTAAAATAGATATTTGTACACGATCCTCCTTTTTGCACAGCTGTGCTATGTACGCTTTAAGGCAAAAGAAAAAGAGACCTACATATCGAAAGTCAAGCAAAACACAAATGGCAGTACACTGTTTTTGTACTGCAAGGTTTGCTTAACCTCGGTTATGTAAGTCTCAGAAAAATCTGATATATTGCAAATAGAAATTGTGAGGTTAGTTATTCAGTTGTAGATTTTCGCATTAAGTTCAGAGGAATATTTTTCCTTAATCTAAATTTAGCAAATAAATTTTAATTTGTCAATAGGATTTTGAATAAACCACTGATATTCTGGCAATCATATTTAGTTAAGCAAAAACAACCCTTGACTGGTGACTGCTTATGATACGATTACTCGATTACTTCCGCCTTGGTTGGGGTTTATGATTTAGCCAGCTTTGTAGCCTTTTGTGTGGGTAGGGTTGTTATCCCTACCCAGCTCTAAGGTCGCAGAAACGGGGCTTGGGTCGGGGGTGAAGCGAGGTGCTTGTTGCAGGGAGTAGTAACCTGTTATCGTCAGAGAAGTAATCGCTATCACCGAGATGGCCATCAAGTCCTTGTTGTCCATGATGCGAAGCACTAACTTTCACTCTGGCTTTTCCAGACTACGGATGACCGCTTTATGGGAATCATCAATTTCCTTTTGGTATTCCTGCTTGGGGGTAAAGTTGTTGTAGCGATCTAACTGCTTTGCCATAATGGATTTGATTATTTGTTCACCGTCCTTTCGGACAGCTATATTTTTATTTTTGCTAAGCGTAGATTTTCCGACTCCTTGGTGCACGAAGCAAGCTTTGGTATAACAAAACTTTTTAATTTAGACAGATTGAGATTTTGAGAGTAGTAATTCTAAAACAGCAAAAAGATGCCGTGACCAGCGGCATCCTTTTGCTTAATGGGTATAACGGTTCGTTATATCCTTAATAAATAATGCCTACCATCTTGTTTCCCCCGGCGATTGCACCTGATAATATAATTTTAACTTTATTTTCCATCTTCCTGTTCTCCTTTTGGCATAAAGAAACAGCCGTCTGCGTTGAGCTTCTACTCAAGCAAACGACCGCTGTCATAAATATTCAGTTGTGTGAGTAATCTCCACGCAAGCCAGAATCCACATTCAAAGCTACCTCGGGCACGATCCCCTGCAATCAAATCCTTATTGTCGATAATTCGTAGCACCAGTTTGCGTTCCGGCTTTTCTAAACTGCGGATGTTAGTGACACATATTGCCACAGAAAAGAGAGAATAGCTATACACCACATGTACCAAGAATAATGCAAATTTAAGAAAAATTGATATAGACGGTTCATGATGGTAGGAAGTACAAATTTGGTTACAAGGATAAGTCCTTTATTCTTGATGAGATTCGTGACAATTTGACCTGCAAAAAATAAATTCTACATACAAATGTGATAAATCTATGCGAAATTTTTTGCATCTGCGTGGTTAGCTATCATGATGTAAAATATGGTATTTCAATGCATTTGGAAGAATGCTGTTTTCAACCAAAAAAGAATTGTTTGCGAAATGTTTTTGGCTAATTGCTTTGATCTTAGAATCTAAAGTATCAACTGGCTTAATTGATGCAATATCAAGCTTATTGTTTTTTATCTCCGCGCCTACATATCTGTTGTGCTTAAAACCATAAATCAAAGTCAGGTCAAACAAAACTTTACCACTTAAACTTCCTACAGCATCTGCTTGAGATAAGAAGAAGTTAATAGGATTTTCATATGTGTTTGAAATAATTAAATAATCGTACGGTAAGCCGTTTAAAGGGAATACACTATATTTATCCATAATCACTTCTCCTTTCTCCAAATTAATTCTTGCTCAATTATAATATTTTTATTCCTGCATCATCGAATAATAATAGAATTTGATTTAAAATAGTATCGGCTTCTGCTTTATCAAAAATCATAGATGTTAGTACCAAAACTTGATTTGCATGAAAATATACGTGACGAGTACCTTTAAGGTAGTTGTAAATATTCTCTAAACAAGCTTCGTGAAGAGGATTGTTAATTGTTTTCCTATGCTTGGCTATTAATCTTTGTTTCAAAGTAGTTGAATCAGGTTGAAATACTGTGCTGAAATTATGTTTAGTATCAACAACAATGCTATTATTGCTTACTTTGCTTAATAAATAGAGTAGTAATGCCTCCAAAGCTTTGAGCGCCGGAAAAACATAACAACTATAATCTTCTACCTCAACGTTTGCTTTGGATAAAGATATTGATGGTGATAATAGTTTTAATATTATATCGTCTAATTTAGTATATGCATTAGGTATGCGCTCTTTTAATTGGCTGCGTGCGTCAGAAATTGTTATATTAGATTTATATGCTTCATTTTTGCGAGCAATAATTTCTTCTATTGCTACATCGTCTGTTGCTACAGACATAAAATAAAATGCTTCTGTAAAAATATACGCTGGATTCCCCTGCAAAACAAGCTTGCCAGAGTCATAGAAGTTAGCAGCCATTGAATCACCAAAGCTGCTTTTGCATTTATATTGAGTATGCGACGGTGCATCGATGCGCTTTTCTTCAATGCCTATTTTCCCTGTTGATTTTAAGTAGTCAATAAATCTCGCACATAGCTCGGGAGATATATTGCTAAAAGTACAGGTCGAGTTTTCATGTTTATTTTTAAACGAGTTTTTTACAATTAGGTCAACTAAACTATTTGAAATATCAGAATTAGGAGTTGTAGACCGAACAGTTACCGTTCCATCACCTCTAAAATAAAAGTCAACCTTTCCTTCTTTTAAATCCGCTGTGAAAACACAACGAAAAAGGTGCCCTACTGGAACGAGTGGCTGTGCTATAAAATCAGCCCACCCTGATTTTCCTAACTCAGAAATAAAGGTATCAATACCGTCTCTTTCTATGTAAATGTTATTCGATTGGGCCATTTCAGCATCCTCCACTTTTTTTGCCAGTATTATGCCGGATAAGGCGTTTTTTGCAAGTTGGTCAGCCAATTCATTATATTTATCCCCAGTATGTGCTGTAACTTTATAAAATGTGACGCGAAGGCTATCCTTTATGCTGTCATAAAACTGCTTATAACTTTTTGTACCAAGCTTATTGGCTTTCCATTCGCCAGTACACCATTTTTCAATACCTTCATAATCATAGTATAAATCGAGAGTTTTTATGTTATTGTCAATACAATATTGCATTGCTTTTTGGGCACCCATGATTTCTCCAGCAACATTACGCATTTCTACCAAATTTGCGGTATTATATTTTTCCGCGAAGTGATCTTCGATATCATCTACAAACATTACAAGACCATAAGAAAACTCTTTTATATTGTCATCATAACTTCCATCAACATAAGCAACTGCCTCAGAAACTAATCGATTCGAACTGATTTTTTCCATAGGTGTAGAAACGATACCTATAAAAGCTTCTGCTTCTTGTAAAGTAGTAAATCCTTTATAAGACGCTCCTGAAAAGCCCTCTACCTGTTTTTTGCATTCATCCCACGACACATATATTCCGGGTTTATGTCCAGCTTTTACGGCGTAATATTTATTAGCTGCCATAGCCACCTCCAAGGTAATTTATTATTTTACCATTTACATTAGTGTATGTCAATTTTAATATAAGCACATTCCGTACTTTTTTGGTTTTTCTTTGAATCGAAAGAATCAATTAATACAAACGAAACATTGGAGCCTTCTTTTATAGTTGGTTTTTCCATAATTGATGAAGTTTTAAAAAAGTAAGATTTATTGCCACTTTGAATAAATCCTGTTTTGCCACCAGCATTCAAGCGGCTTACCTGTCCATTTTTTGCTCCCAAACAATCATAAATCGTTTTTTGCCAGAAATCTTTCAACTTACAGAGCTTAACATTGGCTTCAATTTTACCGGTAGTGATATCCTCTATTGATTTCGTCAAGGCAAAAGGAATAGACCAATTTTCCTGTTCTCTGATTTGCTTTGTAAAAACAAGGTGTCTAAGTGCGATCTCATTGTCATCTAATGCTATAAGCAGTCTCGCAATATCAAAATACAGTCCTACCTTCATTTTGGGCGGGTCGCTTGTTAATGCTGCGCGACAGTAGTTTAGTAGAGCGTTCTTATTATCATCCATTTTAAGATATATTTCCGCTAACCCTGCAAATAGAGACCAGTGATTTTTCTTGACCACAACATCGTTTTGCAGTTCAATCGCTCGGTTAAAATCATTAAGTCCTGCATAGCTTGCTGCCTTTCTTGACAAAATCCATTCGCTGTTATTGTGATGAAAAGAGTCAATACTTCCAAGGGCTTCATCGCAGCACTCTATACAAGCCTTAAACTCTTTGGCTTCCAAAAGTGCCTTTGTCTTGAGGGCATAGTACATTTCCTTTGTTGACTGATATTCTTTTTCTTTGCCACCTTTTTCATATTTACCTGCTTCATCTGAAAGATCACTAACATCAAGCTTTTCAAGCAAAATTAAAATCTTGTCGTAGGGCACACTGTTTAAATCTTTGAGGATTTTAAGCGTTTTAATTACTATCTTTTCATAAGCACTTGCTTTTTCTTGTTTTGTAAATCCTGTAGCATAAACTGCAATATCAAACAGTTTTGTAGCTTCTGCAGCGGTATATTCTGTTTTCTTTTCTTTAAAATACTTCTCGTACAATAGCCATGAAAGCAGGTTGTTGTTATAGACAAACGTTTTTTCGCGCAGGTAAAGAGCTTTAGAAATTTCTAAAGCATCATCCAATCTTGATAACTGCTTTAATGAACGAGCATATTCCCATGCAATCCACTTTTCACATTCGGGAGAATAGATTTTCTCATAAACGGGAAGGGCTTCCTCGTATTCTTTCTTATCGAATAGCTTCTTCGCTTGGCTTCTTGCGGCAATATACTCTGTCATTTTTACAACTCCCCTTTGAAAGCCTTTGCGTACAAGGCTCTTTCGGCTTTGTCGAGTTTTTCCTTTGCGGTATTGTAACGTTGTTCCATGCTGTCAGCAATGGAGAACAGCTTGTCCACTCTGCGGACGATTTCCTCTTGCTCGGCGAGGGGTGGGTGCGGAATAATAAATTTTTTAATTTCCCCAACATTTAAATGTGGCGAAGCACTTCCACCGGTCTTATTGCGAACAATCTGTAAGATCATTGGTGAATTTAATACATACATCAAGTACTTTGGATGGTTTTCAGTGCTTGTTCTCATCAACATCATTCGTTGACCTAAACACAACTCAATACCCTCTGGAATTATACAAGCAATTCCGAGA
>JAEZVB010000004.1 GCA_023443285.1 Bacillota bacterium | reverse complement strand
GTCTATGGCTGGCCGCATAGCGGATGGCGGCAAATTCGGCCAAGTCTTTTTCGACTGTAACAAGATCGCTGCGGTCCAAGTCCCGCAAGGCTTGCTTACCGACCGCCTGGACAGCAAGCTGCATTTCGGCTTGGCAAGAGGTTAAAAAGTTCGCCAAATGCTGCGCAGCCTCGTCCACATCCAATTTATCGTTTAACTTTCCGGTATACATAGCCATTTGCACAGGCGGCGCCTGAGGCAACGCTTTAGTCACCTGATTCTGCATGGCTGCCATTAATGCAATGCTGCCAATATAAACCGCGTCTGCTCCTAATGCCAACGCCTTAAGAAAATGTCCCGGGGTTGTCAGTCCCCCTGCGGCAATCACACTAAAACGACTCCGCAGGTTATTTTCCTCCAGCCAGTCTATGGTTCTGACAAGAGTATGTAAGGTGGGCAAGCCAACATTGTCTTGCAAGGTAGGATTAGAGGTAGCCGTGCCGCCCTCTGAACCGTCAACAACTATATAATCGGCCTGGGTTTGCGCAATGATCGCCAATTCATATTCGATATAATCTGAGCCTGCGATCTTTACACCGACCGGCACATCATACTGGGCTTTCATCTCGTTAACCATAGTAATATAATCTCCAGGTGTTTGCTTTCCAGGCATGCGCGCATAGACCGTGTTTCCCTTCCCTTCTTCCAAATGCCAGGCTTGCCGTAAATGCCGCCCGATTTTGTCGGCAGGCATAGGTTCATCAACAGCCCCACCCCAGGCTCCCTGACCCAACTGAATCTCAATACCGTCCAGCCGGCTCAGTTGCTCCTGACCGCTTAGCTGCCCACCGCGATGATATTGCCCTATCAGAAATTGTGCAGCATCACGCTCCTCATTGGTAACAGCTGACTCACCGGTATTGGTGCAAGTCCCGGCCAGTGCCGCACCTTTAGCCAGCGCCATCTTCATGAGTAAACTGAGTGAACCGCCATAAGACATACCGGTTATCATGATAGGCGTAGCCAATTGCAGCGGCCGTTTGGCAGTAGGGCCAATCACGGTTGTCGTATCAACCTGCGTATAATCCGGGTATGGCAATTGAAATAGCTGCTTAGGACTAAGCAGAATCTTATCCCAGGGAGATAAAACAACCGGGCTGCCTAATGGCCGAGTCAGTTCTTTGCCTAGTTCAGCCCGCATCGCCGCCTCCATAATAGCCCGAGGCGATAACTTCTCAGCAACTGTTACCATGAGGAATGGATTATCAGGATAGTCTTCGGAAAGCATTTTCGCCATAGCTTCATCAGCCATGGGATCCATCATTTTCATCATCAGCCAGCTTAACAGCATAAAACCACCTCCATGTCTGATAGTCTGTCCGAATGCGATACTTTGTACACAGCTAGGTGTAATGATGTCAAACTTATGTGAACTGTAATTATCGGATAATAAATCGCAAATTCCTAATACTAACGATAACACTACTACTAGGAGGTTTGCAAAAATGATTTACTATATCAAACGCATACAGGTAGCCATCCTCATACTCCTGGTAAGCAGCTTGCTGTTTGGCGGCTGCACCGATATGACTCCTGTCCAACCGCAAAGCCCTGCTTCTCCTACAACGCCCTCCAAACAAACTCCTGACGTTCAGGAGCTCACGGTAACGTATAATTATGCCGATACCGGTCCGGTACAGCTCTCAGCTAACAACCTTGTACTCAAAGTAGGACAAAAGCTTATTTTGAAGCCAGCCACCGGCCTTACAAAAAATACCCGCTTTATTTCAAGCGGCGACAACTTTTTTGGCGATATTATGCAGCAGCAAGGGGAAGAAAATGACAGTGGCCAACTAGTTTTTCTCGCCAAACAAGCCGGCAAAGGCAAGCTCCAAATTATTCCCAACAGTACGGAGACCGCCCGAGCAACCGACTTGTGGGTTACCGTAGAATAGCAGTTTATCAAAAAAAGCCTGAGGTTTTCAGATTTTTACTCTGAATCCTCAGGCTTTTATTGTTGTTTAGTTTTTGTAGCGTTTTTTAATCGCACCTACCACCGGAACACTAATGGCAGCAGCAATAATTGCTTCCGGAATGCCGTTTACAAGAGCGATACTCCAAATGACCTTAATAGCGGCCCCCATCTCTATTCCTCGCACTGCGGCAAATTGGGCGGCATACAGAATGTAAATCATACTGAGTACACCAACCGTATTAGTAAGCGAACCCACTACCGCACTAAGACCGATACGCACACTCTCACGGTTGCTCACCGTCCACTTGTAAGCGTAATAGGTAGTAATACCAATTAATACACGGGGCAGCACTGATACCAGCGGATTAATAAAAGCAAACGAAAGAATATTGGGGGTAGTTATACTTTGGGCGATGCTAAACAAACCAAAAATCAAACCAATCATGGCCCCCACTAGCGGGCCTTCCAAAATGGCGCCAATTATAACTGGAATCTGCATAATCGTCGCTTTAGCTGTGGGCAGTGGAATAAATCCAAATCCAGAAAGCCCCAGCATGATCGATATGGCTGACAGCATACCAATAACCGTAATTTGCCGCACTCCAAATTTACTTGTTCCCCGTAACGATGCAATTTTTCCCATTATTCATTACCTCCGTTCTTATTCCCCCTAGGGATATAAGTCGATTTTTTTCTGGAGTTTACCCAAGCCATCAGTCTGATTTCCCATGAATACCAGCTAGTAAAGACGACTTGTGCAACTCCGATAACATGTTACCACATTTGCCCTGAATTTTGTATAGTTTTTTTTATATTTTTTTATGTGAAAAATAACACAGCGAGCATTGCTATATACCCAAAAACTTGCAGGGAAATTAAAGTATTTGTAGAAATAAGTGGAAGGCAAACAAGGTGTACTATTATGCATATAATCGCGCATTGCAATAATTTGGATGAAAGGACTTCCTCCTATGCACCCACCTTCCATTTTTCAGCTCCACCGGCTGTTGAAAAAAGATTTTATCCAGCATTTGGTTACTTGCACTGGCGCTTTACCACCACATGCAATATTTGAAATTCACGACTCCCTTGGTAATCTATTTTTCGCTTATCCAGCTTCAGATAAAGATGCACCACTACTATCACAAAGCGCAATTGTAGTCGAAAACCAGCAAATAGGCACAGTAACTATCAAAACCCTCTCGCACAATCTACAACTTACATTAACCAACACCCTGGCCAAATTTTGGGGGATGTTACTCTCCCATACGGCGCAACTACAGTGGGAACGCCGCTCTATTGCCCAGGATAGTCTTAATCGCTACCGCGAACTGGCACTCTTACACCTCTTGGGGGAAAAAATGGGTTCCTGTCTTGATTCAGAGAAGCTGGCACACATCCTCCTATCAGAAGTGCAAAAGTTCACCAAAGCCAGTGCTGGTTCATTAATGCTATGCCGCCCGTCAACAAATACATTATATGTTATTGCCAGTTTCGGTAATAACCAAGCTCCCGCAGAACTAATTGCGGCAGCAAACAAACTGGCTGAAATCGTCTTTGCCAGCGGCAAAGCAGAGATTATTGACTCAGCAAGCACTGATTCTCGCCTGGCAGTCGTAGGCGCACGTCCTGATCCACTGTTATGCGTACCGCTCAAAATGGAAAACCGTGTGCTGGGAGTCTTAAGCTTATATTGTAAAATCAGGAATGAAGCTTTTTCTTCCGAAGATTTAAAGCTGACTGAGCTCATTGCCGCCCATGCCGCCAATGCCTTTGAAACAGCCCGTTTATTCAAAGAACTGGAAAGCATGGCCTATGCGATTATTCTGTCCGCCAGCGCCACCATTGACGAGCGTGATGACTGCACAGCCGGTCACTCCACCCGAGTTGCCAGTATTTCTTTAGCCATTGCCAAAACCTTGAACCAGCTGCACAGTAAATCCCAAGGAGACACTAGCACCCGAAAGCCTCTTGTTAAGCTCCAGGAAATTGAGTATGCTGCGCTACTCCATGATATTGGCAAAATTGGTGTACCTGAGGCTATTTTAACCAAGCGAAGCCGGCTTTCCCCTGACCGTCTACTTGCCATTAAAACCCGCTTTGATTTCATTACCGCTACCACCGGACAAGATCTTTCGCGGGAAATATCTCTGATTTGCAAGCTAAATGATGCGCATGTCCTATCAGCCGATCAATGCCAGGAGATTAAAGACCTTACGAAGAGGTATTACATAGATTTAACGGGAAATTCCCTCCCTTTTATTTGGCCGGAAGAAGAAGAGGCCTTATGTGTTGCCCGAGGCAATTTGATTAAACAAGAATTCCAACAAATTCAGAGCCATGCCGAAAAAAGTTATCGAATATTAAAAAAAATTCCGTTTCCTACTGAGCTGGGGCGTATCCCACATATTGCCTATCAGCACCATGAACGTCTCAATGGTTGCGGCTACCCCAAAGGCTTAACTGACAATGAAATCTTACTGGAAGCCAAAATTGTCAGTGTCGCCGATGTTTTCGAAGCACTCACTGCTACTGACCGCCCTTACCGTTCACCGGTATCTACGACCGAAGCCTTGGATATTCTTCGCGACGAAGCGGCAGCCGGCTATTTGGACAGCCAGGCCGTTGACGCACTGGCTCATATTCTCCATTCAGACAAAATGTGGTTTGCATCCCTTACTAGTATCGGAGGAAAAAACAAAAATGAACAAAAAAATCCTGATTGTTGATGATGAGCCCCATATCCGCGCCTTACTTGAACAGACCTTTGAAGACCTAGAAGATCTGGGAGTTGAAATCCTGCTGGCCAAAGACGGCGAAGAAGGACTAGCCTTAGCTGTAAATCAATCGCCGGAAATCATTTTTCTTGACATCATGATGCCAAAATTAAACGGATATGATGCCTGCCGCCAAATAAAACAGCAAACCAACTGCTATGTTATTCTGTTAACAGCCAAAGGACAGGAGACAGACCGGCAAAAAGGACTGGAAGCTGGCGCTGATGAGTATGTTTTTAAGCCATTTGATCCGGATGCTATTTTGAGTAAGGCCATCAGCATATTACATATAGACACCGGAATTTAACTAGCGGAGGGATGCCACTTGCAAACACAGGTAAGTACCACCCGCCCCAAAACCCCTCGCACTTTTGGGCGCTATTCTATACGCTGGCGCTTTATTGTTTTCATCAGCATAGCCTTTATTTGCGGATTATGTCTAACCTTACTATGGACAACTCAGCACATTCGCCATGAGGCCGAACTTGTGGCCATTGAAAAGGTAAAGGCTGATCTCAGGCTGGCAGAAGCACTGCTAAACAGCCGCTATCCCGGCGACTGGGATGTACGGGATGGCAAACTGTTTAAAGGCAAGATTCCCATCAATGAATTCTTCCCGTTTATTGATGAGGTAAATCAACTGACTGACGACACCTGCTCTATCTTTCTGGGAGATACCCGGGTAGCCACCAATGTCATGTTCCAAGACAAACGAGCTATTGGCACCAAGGTGTCTCCCGAAGTAGCGCAGGTTGTCCTACATGCCGGTCAGAATTTCTTAGGGGAAGCCAATGTTCTCGGCGTAAAATATCAGGCAGCTTATAAACCGTTGCGCGATAGTACCGGACAGATTATCGGCATCTGGTATGTTGGTGCTAATAAAAGCTTTGTCGATAAGATAATCGATAATACGGCCAGGCAAACCGCACTCGCCTTTCTTGTCGGCTGGCTGCTTATTATTTCCGTAGCCTGGCTCTTAACCAGTTCCTTGATAAAACCGGTTAATGCACTAATCAATGCCGCCAACCGTCTGGCAGCAGGCGATCTGGATACAGCCATTACCGCTTCCTCCCGGGACGAGATCGGTTACCTAGCCCAAACCTTTGACCATATGCGGGAAAAGCTGCGGCTAAATAATCAAAACCTGGAAACCCTTGTTAATGAACGAACCGTTGAATTAAAACAGGCTTACGCCGATTTGAAACAATTAGATGAAATGAAATCTAGTTTTCTATCTACCGTATCACACGAACTTAGAACTCCGTTAACCTCCATTCTCGGGTTTGCCCAAATTATTCAAAAAAAGCTGGATACTCTCATCTTCCCAGCAGTAATTATTGATAATCCCCGCGTCACCAAAGCCATGCAGCAAACTTCCAATAATATCAATATTATCGTTAGTGAAGGCGAACGCCTGACAAACCTAATCAATGATGTACTTGATCTGGCTAAAATGGAGTCAGGCAAAATCGAGTGGAAAGCCGAACCCCTTTCCCTCAAGGACATCCTGTCCCGCGCCGTAAACTCTTCAGAATCTCTATGGGCAGGCAAAAATCTTACGGTGTTTTCTGATGTTGAGGGCAATCTGCCAGTAGTCACTGGTGATCCCGACAGAATTCTTCAAGTTATGCTCAACCTACTATCTAACTCCATCAAGTTTACTTACCAAGGCACTATCACCTGCAGCGCCAAGCGACTCGGCAATCAGGTAGTTGTCAGCATCTCTGACACAGGCATCGGAATACCTGACGAGGCTCTAGCAACCATATTTGAGAAGTTTAAGCAAATTGGCGATACACTTACAGAAAAGCCCCAGGGAACTGGCCTAGGACTGCCTATCTGCAAACAGATTATCGAACACCATGGCGGCCAAATATGGGCAGAAAGCACCCTGGGAAAAGGCAGCACATTTTCCTTCTCATTACCACTAGCCCGGCCATCCCTAAATCCGGCATCACTTGACGTCAAGCCTTTACTTTATCAGGTCAAATACCACGTCTCGGAAACCGCCTCGCTTAACGGCCATGCCAAAAACATACTTATTGTCGATGACGATAGCAATATCCGCACCTTACTGCGTCAGGAACTGGAAGCCGCCGGTTATTTCATTCAGGAAGCCGCCAATGGAGTCCACGCCTTAGAAATGGTACACGCCGCCGTTCAGCAGGAGGAGTACGTCATACCCGATCTTATTATCCTCGACGTCATGATGCCCCAGATGAACGGCCTTGACGTAGCCGCAGCTCTCAAGAACAATCTTGATACCCAGCATATCCCGATTGTCATTCTTTCCGTTGTTGAGGATCAGCGCCGTGGCTGGCAGGTCGGCGTAAACCGTTATTTAACCAAACCGGTAAATATGAAATTATTATTAAATGAAGTAGCCACACTGCTGTCGTTTGATAATACCCCAAAAAACATCCTGATTGTTGACGAAGATCAGGACATCCTTCAAAGTCTGACCAATGCTTTGACTTCCAGCGGTTTTACGGTTTGCAGTGCTTTCGGCATACAGGAATGCATCCGCAAAGCAAAAACTGAGATGCCGAACATAATTATCATTGATAGTGTGTTATCTGATCAATATAATATTATCCAGACCCTCCGGGATGAACAAGGGCTTGAGAATGTATTCTTTTTCTTGTTAGCCAAGGCGCCTCCCGGCAAAGATACAAGCTAAGAAAAATCCCATTTAGACGTCCATAGGCATCTAAATGGGATTTTTCTTATGATTGTGTCTGCGCCCGTGGACAATACACAAAGGCATAAAACACCAGAGCGCCAAGCACCAGAAGCACACTACCGGTAAAGAGAAACACCGAAACAATTCCCAGCCAGGAGCTAATCACGCCACCTACCATCGGACCTAGCATTTGCCCCAACTGATTAGCCGTTGTTGTCAAACCAAAAACACGACCTTGTGCATCGGCAGAGGCAGAAGATATAGCAACCGCATTAATGGCCGGGAATACCCCCACAATGAATAACCCATAGAAAAACTGTAGCATGCCAAACTGATAAATATCGTTGGCAAAAAACTGCCACAGATTAAAGACTCCGGCTCCCAGAAAAGCAATCACCATTACTCCAAAATAACCTTGTGCTTGTCCCAGCCGCCCCCATACAGGTGCGGCCACGGCGCCGGCAATACCAGCCAGGCTAAATACCAATCCTGCTTTAAACGCAACCCCTTCCAGGGTTCCCTGCAGTTCAGCCACATACAAGGCTATGACCGGCTGCAACACCATGCTAACTGCTTGCACAGCAAACACAAGCAGCAGCATCTTCACTAGCCTTCGATTGGTTAACGCTAATTTTAAATCTTCCCAGATGCCGCTAGTTTCCTCGCAGATAGATTTGCGTTTAGTCTCAGGCTCCACTACCAACGCGCCCACTAGCATAGTACTGCAAAAAATGATGACTGCCGCAACCACAAAGGAAAGGCGCATACCGAAAATATGCGAAAGTGTCCCGCCCACCAGCGGCCCCAAAATGCCACCAATCAGTAATGTGGTTTGCATAATACCCATGCTAAAACCCAAATGCTCCTTTGGTGTCGAAGCGGCTACAATCGCCATAGCCGCAGGTAAAAAACCATTGGCAAAGCCTTGTAGCAGTCTTACAAAAAATAAATCCAGTGGATTTCTTACCAGCGCTCCCAGAAAATAAACCACTGCCAAACTGAAGCCTGAACGCATAACCATCCGGCGCCGGCCACTTCTGTCGGCACATCGCCCCCAGTATGGAGCCAGTATGGCAGCCACCAAAAACGTAACTGATAGCACCAGACCTGACCACATGTTGACCGTTTGGGGACTTGCTCCAATATCCAAAAGATATAACGGTAAAAACGGCACAAGCATAGTATAACTTGATCCTGATAACATCACTGCAAAAGCTAAAGTCCAAAGATTTTTTTGCCAATTCAAAGCTACCCTGCTCCTTCCCCAGCAAGCCGCACACTCTTCTTATTCCGTCAACACCACTAGCGAGTCCGCAACAAATGTTCTCTCTTATTATAATTCCGTTTAAATAAATAGAAAAGAGCCGCCTTACGGCGACTCCAGATTTTAATTATGGATCAGGGATCAGCAAAATCGGTGTTCCCTTATTATTAGAATTAGGCGTTTATTCCTGTTTGAGTCGACTTAGGAATGTCTGATTCAAAACCAGCACTAACTAATTTGGCAATAACCAAGTCGCCAGATACATTGATAGTCGTTCTGCACATATCCAGGAAACGGTCAACGCCGAGAATCAAGCCTAAGCCTTCTACCGGGACGCCAACATTTACACACAAAATCGCAATAATCGGCAATGTACCGCCAGGAACACCGGCAGTACCGACACCACCGAGGACAGCAGTTAACACAACTACCACTTGCTGACCCATTGTCAACTCAACGCCAAATACCTGAGCCAAGAACAGTAATACAGCACCTTCGTACAAGCCTGAGCCATTTTGGTTAGCAGAGGCGCCGCAGGTTAATACAAACCGTGCAATTTGCGGGGGAATTTTTAATTTTTTCTCGGCAACTTCTAAGGCAATCGGCAATGTAGCATTGGAAGATGCGGTTGAAAATGCATATACATAGGCTTCTTTGGAGTTCTTAAAGTACGTCCAGGGATTTGTTTTACCAAAAATCTTAAGAGCAAGAGCATATACAACAAACTGCTGAATTAATAAACTCAGTACAACAACGATAACAAAGTAAGCGACGTTTGCCAGGAAGCCAGCACCCATCCGGTAGGTAGTATTAAATACAATGGCAAAAATACCATAAGGAGCAATTTGCATTGCCCAGTCAATAATTTTTAATGAACAATCGAAAACGGCTTCCAGCATTTTGACAAATGGATGATTATCATCTTTAACGCAAATGCTGAGAGCATAACCAAACATCAAGGCAAATACCATCACCGCAATAATTTCGCCGCCGAAGGCTCTGGCAGCTGAGTCGATCGGATTCTGCGGAATCAGGTCAGTAATATAGTTAGTCCAAGGTTTGGCTTGGGCAGCTTTCATATTTTTGTCAATAGCGATAACACCCTGATTTTTGGCAAGCTGATCCTTGTCAAACTGAAGTCCAACACCAGGCTGCATCACATTGGTCAGCCCTACGGCAAGAAAAACCGCAATTATGCTTAACAAAAGAGTAAATGCTAATGACCGCTTGGCGACTTTACCCAAGCTGCGGCCTTTACCCAGTTCATAAACGCCAAGCATTAATGCCGAAACTAGCAAAGGAACAACAACCATGAAAATCATTTTGAGGAAAATGGCACCAGTCAAGGTACAAACATCCGTCCATGCTTTCATCCAGGGATAAGCTTTTTCAGGCAATGTATAATACGCGATAAGTCCAACAATAACACCAAGACAGAAGCCTAAAATGAGTTTTTGATACTGTTTCACTTTCATCCCTACCTTTCTTAATTCACTTGTCCTTACTTAGTCATACTTTTGCTAAAACGTTCACCTTTGCAGAACAGACCGAAGTACTTCTCCCGTGTACTTTTGTCATCATCTCCTATCTATTAAGTACTATTAAAATCAATGCACTATTAATACTGTATACTTTCTCATTATAACGCATGGATACCTGCCAATTATAGTCTATTTGTTAAAATATACAAAAAACAATTTAGTGTTTTTTGTATATTCAACAGTATTTCTCTATTACACATAATTGTATCGATTGTTAACTGTGTACTGTTTTTTTAGTACGCGTGTTACAATTTTAATGAAGGTCTGAATTTTGTTAGTACAAAATTCAGACCTTCATTAATTTAGACCCTATTTGCAAAACTTAAATTACTGTATCCACCAAACCGCCTATCCCATAAAGCTGCCCGAAAGAAGCAGTATATGTATTGTTGAGATATTGGCTAAGTTGCGCCTGATATTGAGCATGTAGTGTCCTCTGGTTAACAGAATTATTCGAATTCACCATGGCCGCCATGGGTTGTGTTAGGGCATTGGTAGCCACTTTGGATACTTTGCTGGCTAACCCTCCAGCACTGCCTAAGGCAGTTTTTACAGTCGACACATTGGTACTTATAGCTTGCTTCAGCTTATCTTTATCAATAGTTAGCGTTTTGTCACCATTAACCGTAATCCCGATATCCGCCAGCCTGGTTTTATTGTCATTGGCGGAATTTGTAAGATTTTTGAGCAGCTTGTTATTTAGTACATCTTTATTATCCTGCAATGTTTCCACTGTTTTATTATATTTGTCGGCAAATTCCTGTACTGCACTAACAATCGCACTGCTATCAGATTTTTTAAACACGCTGCTTTGGTTGCTGGCAGTAAGCACTTGCGCAGCAGATTTTAGGTCGTTGAAAGACTCGCGGACATCACGCAGCGTGTTACTTAACTGCGTCTTATTTGCAACACTCTGCGAAACATAGCTGCTAATATTCTTCTGGCCTGACAATATGGCAGCAGCATTCGCAGTATTGTTGCCATATAACTGACGGATAACTGAATTGTAGTAATTATACTGGGTATTGGAATTACTGCCGATAGAACTGACCATATTATCACCTCATCCCAGAATATTCGCATAATTCCTCAATTTCAGTTTACAGTAAAATTATACCAAAGTCAATTTAATTTTTAATACGTCCCCCATACTCATCAGGCTTAACGTTCACCGATTTGTAGTTGCTAAGCAGGATAATAGCAAACTAGCGGGGAATATACATCCCGAATCATATTGCAAAGAAAGAGGACTATCATGAAGCTAATCTCTTGGAATGTGAATGGCCTACGAGCTTGTCTCACGAAAGGCTTTATCGATTTTTTTACTGATGTTAATGCAGATATCTTCTGCGTGCAAGAAACCAAGATGCAGCAGGAGCAGTCTGATTTGGTTCTGCCAGGTTATCATCAATACTGGAACAGCGCCATAAAAAAAGGCTACTCGGGCACTGCTGTTTTTACGCGGCTCCAACCGTTATCTATCACCTACGGTATGAATATCGCCGCCCACGACCAGGAAGGCCGGATAATCACTTTGGAGTTTGCCGATTTTTATCTAATCAATGTCTACACTCCTAATTCCCAGCGTGAACTTGCCCGGCTTGACTACCGCATGCAGTGGGAAGAGGATTTTTGTTCTTACCTTACTCAGCTTGACAAAAACAAAGCCTTAATTGTTTGCGGCGACCTCAATGTTGCTCACCAGGAAATCGATATTAAAAATCCTAAGTCCAACCGCAAAAACGCCGGTTTTACTGATGAAGAGCGCAATAAATTGACATTACTCCTCCAGACCGGCTTTACTGATACCTTTCGCGCTTTATACCCGGATACACAGGATGCTTACACCTGGTGGTCTTATATGATGAATGCCAGAGCGCGCAATATCGGTTGGCGCATCGACTATTTCTTAGTATCTAGCCGCTTACGCCCTGCGATCAAAGCAGCCAGTATCTATGCCGATATTATGGGTAGCGACCATTGCCCTGTCGGCCTCGAACTACTTTAGAAAAAAACAAAGATCAGTACCTGCAAATAAGGTACTGATCTTTATTTTCACAACAACAACTGAATTATTAGTGGATTGCCTTTTTCTTAAATCTGCCACCCATTACCTCATGAACGTCATTAAAGGTAACAAAGGCTCCTTCATCAATTTCGTCAACAATAGACTTTAATTTCGCCATCTCCAGCCGCGTAATAACGCAATACAGTACATCTTTGCGTTCTTTGGTGTAACCACCTTCACCATGCAGGATGGTAACACCCCGGCCTAAGCGCGCCATGAGGGTCTCGGTTATTTCATCAGGTTTATCTGATACAATCAGGACTGCCTTAGATTCATCTAGACCTTCAATTACGACGTCTATAACCTTAAAGGCTACAAAGTAAGCTACCAGGGAATACATAGCTTTGTCCCAGGTAAATACCAATCCGGCACTGGTAAGAATAAATAAATTGAAAAACATGATGATTTCGCCCACTGAGAAACTAGTACGCTTATCCATTAAAATGGCAACGATCTCTGTCCCGTCAAGAGAACCGCCATACCGGATAATCAGTCCTACACCAACACCAACGATAATGCCCCCAAATATAGCAGCTAAAAATAAATCATTGGTAAGTCCAGGTATAGGATGAAAAACCGAAACCCAATACGATAACGATACAATTGAAAAGAGCGTCGATATCGCAAACGTTTTACCAATTTGGGCATAGCCAAGGTATAGAAATGGTATATTAAGCACTACCAAAAATAAGCTTAAAGGCAACCCGGTTATATGGCTTACCATAATAGAAATACCTACGATGCCACCATCAATAATATTGTTAGGGACTAAAAAAATCTCCAGCCCCACTGCAGCGATAATTGAGCCTATAAACAGCAAAATATACTTTTGCAGAATACGCAAATTTGAAGTTTTCTTCGTCATTAATCCTCCTCTTGGGCTCCAATTGCTCTTTTAATCAGCACTATTTACGCATCAAGCCAACATAAACCTTTACTCTAATTTCATCTACAGCTAGATCCACTACGATCGTGTTTGGTACTGCCAATCGTACCTGTCCGTCATTACCTATGAGCAGCGTCGGCGGGGATATATCCAGATCATTGATACCCATCTTAACAAAACTGGTACACGCATTGGCGCACACCATGTTTGCCATTTCTGAAATGGCACTTTGCGCCATGCTGTCTAATTCGGCAACCTCCATACCCATCATCATTTTCGAGGCAAAGCGTTTAGCCGAATCCATATCCATGCCAATAAGTATCGCACCTTGCATAGGTCCAAGCACACCGATATTAACTAGTATTCCCTGATAATGCAATGTGGCGTCTTCCAAGGAAAGGCCTTTTTTCTCAACCTGCTGAAACCCAATCTGCGGGAGAATAGTAACAAAGGCCTCTAGTACAGGATTAATTATGTTTACATCCATAATACTCTCCCTTTCTTAAAGCCAATACCAAGATATATCCGTCCAAAATCACTGTCTGCATAAACACCATGCAACCGGACACTAGGACTGGCAACTTCTGTCTGCACCCCGTAAAACACACTTGGCGGCGATACTCGAAGGCCATATGCCTGTTCTTTTTTGTTTAGCATAGAGCAAGCTACGCCACCAACAATATTAGCAAATTCCGCCCCCATTGCCACGACCTCTTCCTGTCCTTTCGCTGGGCGACGTAAGATGACTTCCGCCATTTTCTCTGCCGTCTCCTGGGACAAATCCATGATTAGCGAACCTGAATAACGACCAATTATGCCAATTACAATTGTTATTCCCTGGGAAATTTTTCTATCCGCGCAGTTACTCTCTGAGAAAGCAGCTATTGTTTTCGTCATTCTGGTTATGCACTGTGCCAACGCTTCCTGGAAAATACCAATACTTAAATCTTCAAGTTGACTGAACAAAGAGTCCGGCGACATAACACCTTCAATAACCCGGCGCAACAGCTCAGGCTCCGTAGGTTTCTGTAAATAGCCAACTACGCCGGTGCGCTTGGCTTCGGCTTCCGTTTCCTCATCCTTCATGGAACTAATTAAGATAATTTTGGCCGTTGGATCATGGGCCAGCAGCACTCTGCTGCATTCAAAACCGTCCGCCCCCGGCATAGCTATATCCATAGTCACAATATCAGGCTTGCACTGATCATACGTTTCAACCAAAGACTCCAGGGACTCAGCCTCCCCAACAACCTCATAGCCTTCTTGTTGCAAACTATCAGCTAAAATCACACGGGAAAAGGATGAATCATCAACAACCATAATTCGAACACTCAAATTCAACCCTACTTTCGTATTTTAATTTACATGACCAGCCACACGAATTTTCCAAAAAATTTATTTAATTATATAATTAAATAATATCGTAAACTGGCAAGGAAAACAACTCCAGGGAGCTATTTCGACATTTTTTTCTTATTTGTCGAAATAGCTCCCTGGAGTCTAGTCATTACCTATATGCTAATAAATAGCCTGGACTGCTTCAAACTACACAATACTTATGCCAAATAAATTATTCCAAATCAAAACCAAACCGGGATTTTAAGAAGGCAACAAATGACTGGCAAATAGCGGGATCAAACTGCGTCCCGGCGCACATCTTAACCTCCTCAATACTCGTTCTCAGATCAACAGGAGTCCGGTAGCACCGACCTGTAGTCATTGCATCAAAAGAATCGCATATCGCCAGCATTCTGCTTAATAGCGGTATATTATTCCCGGCAAGACCATCCGGATACCCTTTGCCATCATATCTTTCATGATGATGCAACATACTGGGGACAACAGCTTTTGCGCCTGCAATGCCGGCAATAATTTCTGCCCCCTGCTGAGCATGGTTTTTCATGATTTTGAATTCTTCAGTTGTAAGCTTGCTAGGCTTAGTAAGAATATCACTCGGTGTTTTTATTTTGCCAACATCATGAATTAGGCCAACAATGAAAGCAAGACTGATTTCATCAGAAGACATATCCATCTCTGCCGCCAAACCGGCCATAAGTTCGGCCACATGTTCGGCATGCATCGACGTGTAGGGATCACAATAATATATCTGCTGGCAAAATTCTTCAATCGCTTCCATATTGACAGTATTTACGATAGATAGTTGTTGATCCTTGCGCACGCACTCTCACCTTTACCAATTAATAGCTGACAGGGTAGCAGCTCACCATTTTGGGTTATGTGATATATTCACTCAGTACTTCTACACGCAGATCAAAAATCCCTTTAATTGTAAATTATTGGTAATATAATATTTAACCCGATTATCCCTGAGTCAAAATTGCCGATTAATATGTTCCCTGCTTTACATATCTTTGGCAGGGATCGGCCCGCGTGCCAATGCGATTTTCCCTGTCCTGACGATCTCGATAATTCCGAAATCTAATAACACCTCGCAAAAGGCATCAATTTTACTTTCTTCACCTGTTAGCTCAATCGCCACGGTTTCCCGGTTAACATCAATAATTTTGGCGCGAAAGATTTCCACAACATTCACTAAATCCGAACGGTTGGTTTTACTGGCTTTTACCTTAATCAGCGCCAACTCTCGTTCAATGGACTCAACATGGGTAAGATTTACGATTTTAATAACATCGACCAGTTTGGAAAGTTGATTAACAACCTGCTCCAATTCTACCTCATTATCAGCCTCAACACTTACCGTAATCCGGGTAGTGTCCGCCTCTTCCGTATAACCGGCGGCAATACTCTCAATGTTAAACGCCCGCCGGCTGATAAGTCCGGAGATGTGCGTTAATACCCCCGGCCGGTTTTCTACCAACACTGCCAATGTATATTTCATCAGCTCATCTCCCCTAACAGCATTTGATCCAGCCGGCCGCCCGGCGGCACCATCGGCAATACATCCTCAGTAGGCGGCACCAGTATTTCAACAAGTACCGGCCCTTCCATTTCTAAAGCCTGCTTAAGCACAGCATCCAACTCCTCAGGCTGGGTTACCCGTAAACCCGGTATTCCCATAGCCTCAGCCAGTTTGACAAAATTTGTTTTCCCCTTAATTTTCGAATGAGAATAACGCTCTCCATAAAACATACGCTGCCACTGATGTACCATTCCTAACACTTCATTATTCATTACGAAAATCTTCACTGGCAGATTATTGTCAGCCACTGTGGCCATTTCCTGACAATTCATCATAATACTGCCATCACCGCTAAATAACACGACTTGTTTATCAGGCAAGCCAAATTGCGCCCCCATAGCAGCCGGCAAACCATAACCCATTGTTCCTAAGCCCCCTGAGGTTATAAAGGAACGTTCGCGTGGGAAATTGTAGTATTGCGCCGTCCACATCTGATGTTGACCAACATCGGTTACAACAACAGTATTATCCTGAGTAAGTTGGCTTACCTTCTCAATTACCATTTGCGGCATAACATTTTTTGAGTCTTGGTCATAGGTCAGTGGCTGCTGCCGCTTCCAAGTCTCAACGCACTCATTCCACGGGGCGATTCCTTGCCGCCACGAAGCCGCGCTACGGTTAGCTGCTTTTTCATTTAGTAGGGGCAGCGACCAGCGCAGGTCGCCAACCACCCTGAGATCAGCGCGTACATTTTTATTAACTTCTGCAGGGTCAATATCAAAATGCACAATTTTGGCCTGGGGCGCAAAATTTTTGACAACACTAGTTACCCGATCATCAAACCGGACACCAATTCCGAGCAATAAGTCACACTCGGTAGTTGCCATATTGGCGGCAAAAGTACCATGCATACCAACCATGCCCAGATGTTGCGGCGAATCGGACGGAATACAACCCAGCCCCATTAAACTTGAAAATACAGGAAATCCTGTGAGTTCAACTAGTTTGCGAAACTCCTCTGCTGTATCGGAAAGTACTACCCCGCCACCAACAAAAATCACTGGGGTTTTAGCCTCCAGCATAGCCTGCATAGCCAATTCCACATTCTCAGGATCACCTTCATAAAGCGGCGTATAACCGCGCAGATTGATAGTCTCCGGATACTCAAAATCAATGGTGGCGTTAAACACGTCACGGGAAATATCGACAACCACCGGCCCTGGTCGCCCGGTTCTGGCAATATAGAAAGCTTCTTTTAGTATTCTCGGCATATCCTGCACTTTTTTTACCAGATAATTATGCTTGGTAATAGGTGTTGTAATCCCCCGGACATCTGCTTCCTGAAAAGCATCTTTACCAATTACCCCGACCCCGACCTGACCGGTAATTGCAACAAGCGGCACCGAGTCCATGTAGGCGGTGGCGATACCTGTTACCAGATTGGTGGCACCAGGCCCTGAAGTCGCAAAGCAAACTCCAGTTTTGCCGGTTGCCCGTGCATACCCATCGGCCGCATGAACGGCTCCTTGCTCATGCCGGGTTAAAATATGAGGAAAATCAGCCTTAAATAAAGCATCATACAAGGTTAACACACAACCTCCCGGATAGCCGAATACTAAGTCAACCCCTTCGGCCTTCAGACATTCAATAATCGCTTCCGCTCCCAACATTTTCAAGCTAACTTCCCCCTTCTACGTTTATGGTAATAAAAAAATAAAAAACCTCTGTCCCTAACTCAAAGGGACGGAGGTTAATCCGCGATACCACCCAAATTCTATAGCAAATTGCCATAGCAGCTCATAGGTACGGAGTATTGAACTCGATACCTCGCCGCAATAACGGGCGGCAATTTCCCAAAGGGAACCCGGCGCAGCCTACTAACAATTCAGCCCGCAACTCGCGGATGATTTTCATTATATTTGACAGCGCTGGCTCACACCATACCCAGCTCTCTGTGGCTATCATGATATAACTACTCTTCCGTTCATCGTCATTTGTTCAATTTATATTTATTGTAATATTACAGAAAAATCATGCGATTGTCAAGAATAATGTTTAACTGTAACTTTTATTCCTGTGCCAAAACAAAAACTTCTGCTAATCCGCCACAGCTGTCCCTAGGATTACCAGTTCATTCACCGTATTGCGGGGTATACTCCAGCAGTTTTGTTTTGGGTTTATTGGCATCTAACAGTTCGAACAATGCATCAAAATCGGTGTTACTATACATCGGTATGCGCCGCAATAAATAAATATTGTCCCGCTCCGGAGTATTGAGACCAGGCAAAACGGTAAAGGCGGCCTGGTAGCCAGCTGCTTCCGTCTTTTCCCAGGTATTCAAATTAAAATACCCATAAGGATAAGAAAATAAATCAATATCGTTCGCGGTAAGCTGACTAAGTTTTCCCCTGATATCGCTAACCTCATGCTGTAATTCCCGGTCTGACAAAGTTGTCAAATCCCGGTGAGTCAGTGTATGGCCGCCAAAGGTGATACCGTAAGCAGACATCTCTTGTATTTGCTTACTTGACAATCTCTTTTCCCTGTCAATATTCACACCCACCATAAAAACTACGGCACTAAACCCATGTTGTTTTAATATAGGAAACGCCACGGTATAATTATCCTCATACCCATCATCAAACGTAATAAGGATTGGTTTCTCCGGCAGTTCAACAGGTTGCCGCCGCATATAGGCAATGAATTTTTCCGGCGAAATAGTCTCAAAGCCCGCGTTTTTCAACATAACAATGTGGCGTTCAAATTCTGCCGGTGTCACCGTCAGATGGGGTAGCTCCGTTTTCTCCTCAGTTACATGGTGGTATAATAATATAGGTATACCGTTAAGATACTGGGCCAACGCGTTGTTAGCGAACATAGTAGGTATAAGTCCGATAAGCAGGCAAATAAGTTGTTGACATAATAGCTTCTTCTTCAAAAATTGCATTCGGAATCCCTCTTTTTGCTTTTATTGATTTATATTATAAACCAAATTTGCCAAGAAGAAAAACCTTCACTACCTCTCTGCCGTCCAGTATCATCTGATAAAACATACGAATCAGGCTATGTCGCCATTATTCACAATGTAGGTAAAATTTCCAACCGAAAGGCAGGCATTACTATGACACATTTAAAATGGGGCATTCTCTCCACAGGTACTATCGCCAAAAAATTCGCCGACACACTTTCCCGTTTACCTGATTGCGGCATCCTGTCAGCTGTCGCGTCACGCAATCAGGAATCGGCCGCTCAATTTGCTGCCGCTTATAACATTCCTCAGGCATATGGTGATTATTTAAGCTTAGTACGCAATCCTGACATTGATGTTATCTATATTGCCACTCCCCATTCTTTGCACTATGCGAATGTCCGTCTCTGTTTAGAAAACAACAAACATGTGCTTTGTGAAAAATCCTTTACTGTCAACTTGGTGCAAGCCACCGCACTTACGCAACTGGCTAAAGAAAAAAATCTGTTTCTGATGGAAGCCTTCTGGACCAAATTCCTCCCGGCCTATCAGCTGCTTGATAAAGCAATTGCGCAGGGTGAAATCGGGGACATTACTCATTTTCGAGCACAGTATGGTTTTGCGCCAACCGGAGCACGGTATGTGCGGAAATTTGACCCTAATCTGGCCGGCGGCGCTTTGTTAGATATCGGCGTTTACGCTCTCGGAGTAGCCGCCATGCTGCTAGGCTATGAGCCTACCGGCATGTGCGCCAAAGCTATTATCGGCGAATATAATACCGACAAGTTTGACAGTATTATGCTATCTTTTAAAAATGGTGTGACTGCCCACTTAATTACCACTATTGGCACCGTTATCGAACAACAAGCAATTATCTTTGGCACCAAAGGCCAAATTACTCTCCCCAACTTTTCCGCCCTACAAAGCTTCACTGTAGAAAAGAGCGATGGCACACAATATACCGTGGATTCTCCTTTTGAGATCAACGGCTTTGAATATCAGATACGCGAAACAGCCGCCTGCCTACTAGCTAAGCAGACAGAAAGCAGTATAATGACTCATCAAAACACCTTGGCTATCATGCGGTTAATGGATGAAGCCCGTGCCGCCTGGGGGCTGCGTTTTCCCTGTGAAGATTAACTCAAATTGCCGATATTATCAGTATGCCGCGAAAGATACATCCGACAAATAGACATATAAACGGCCTTGATTCCTGTTCTATTACAGTGGTCGAGGCCGTTTACGCGCTAAGTAGCCTTTCTAATAATAGGACAGGCTACTTCTACTATATTTTATTGGTTGGAACCAACAAAAGAAAATCCGTATTTCTTAAAGACTACTGCACTTTGCGGACTGCAGAGATATGTCAAAAAGGCTTTGGCCTCTTTCGGGTGCTTAGCATTTGCCAGAACAACTGCCGGAAACGCAACCGGCTGGTGCGACCCCTCCGGTGCAACCGCAACAACTCTCACCTTATCACTCAATGCTGCAACTGTGGAAAACGCAATGCCTGCATCAACATTTCCTGTCTCAACATGGGCAATGACTGTGCGAACATCCTTAGCCTGCACAGCTTTGTCCTTAACCGCCTCCCAAATATCGATACTTTTAAGTGATTCAATAGCATATTGACCAGCCGGCACAGTTCCCGCTTCTCCCATGCTAAACTTCGCAACCTTTGTTACATCCTGAAAACTACTGATTGCCAATTGAGAATTTTTCGGCACAACCAACACGAGTTTGTCGCTAACCAGTATTTTGCGGGTAGTTGGTATTATGAGATTCTTACTTTGTAGTTCATTGACCTGTTTGGGTGAAGCAGATATAAACAGATCTGCCGGAACACCTTGCTCTATCTGTTTTTGCAACACTCCCGCAGGTCCCAGATTAAACACAAGTTTCACATTGGGATTAGCTGCTTCATATTCTTTTTGAATATCCATCAAAGCATCTTTCAGGCCAAGCGCAGCTGAAATATTAATCTCCACCGGCTCCGCCAGCTTAACCGGCGTTTGGGCAACAGGCTTTGTTGCCCAAATCGTTCCGGCAAACGCAACAGCAGCAACCAATATAAACAGCCAATTAACAACCATCTTTCCCTTCACGATTAGCGCCTCCTTGTATTAGCGGCAGTAATAGCTGCTATTTTCCCATAACAAAACCATTCTTTTCAAATACGGCCTTGCTCTCTGCGCTAAACAGATACGCAACAAATGCTTCGGCGGCTTGCTGCTGTTTACTGCCGGTAGCTATAGCCAGCGGATAAACAATAGGCTGATGACTTCCTTCCGGGGCAACAGCGGCGACCTTCACCTTGTCACTGGAAATCGCATCGGTTTTATACACAATCCCGGCCTCTACATTACCAGTCTCGGTGTACGCCAACACAGTACGCACATCTTTGGCAAATACCACCTTGTCCTTCAGTTTGTCCCACAAACCCAGCTTCTGCAATACCTGCTGCGCATACTGACCGGCAGGCACGGTAGCGGTCTCACCCAATGCCAGCTTTTGCACAGCATCCTGGGTTAAATCCTCATATTTGGTTATATTCAGTTTACTATCCTTGGGCACAACTACCACTAACTTATTCTCAACCAGATTTTTGCGAGTGGCTTTGTTCATGAGATTTTTAGCTTCGAGTTCATTCATCTGCTTAGGAGCCGCCGAAATGAAAATATCGACGGGTGCTCCCTGCTCGATTTGTTTCTGCAGGGCACCAGAAGCCCCAAGATTACAGACCAGTTTTACATTGGGATTTTTTGTCTGATAGTTCTTTTGAATTTCGCCAATGGCATCCTTAAGACTAGCCGCTGCTGAAACATTAATTTCTACCGGCTGAGTTTTCTGCGCTGCGGGCGGAGCTTGTTTTTCACCACCGCAGCCCACCAGGATCAAGGCAGCGACCACTAGCATGGCCAACATAACAACTATTCTTCTACTCATACTCATCTTTCTCTTCCCCCTTACATTCGCTCTATCCTGCAGGTAATATCCAGTGGATAGGCATATAGTACAGAGCTAAGCACAATGATATCAACGGCTTCGGCAAATTCTTTTACCGTATCCAGTGTAATACCGCCCGCCACCCCTATTGGGAGTTTTGGGTTACTCTGCCGCAGCTCCTGCACAACCGTTTTTAGTGTCCCAGGTTTAATCTACCGATCCCCAGTAGCTCTGTCGTTATATCACCATAAGGGAAATCTTCTTTCATGCCAGTTACCACAGCATCAAACACAGACAATCGCCTCGTTAAAACTAAATTAAACTAACATAACCAAACATACTTCTATGTTTGTTATTATAGTATTGATTAACCGGTTATTGCAAGGTATTACCATATATTTTTTCTAAAAAAAAATCATCTTTATTACGCTTATTATGCTTCAGCAGTAGCAATTTAAGCTATACAATCAAATTGACAATAGTAAGTTTCAACTAAAATCATCCAATATTCTCTAACCCCATTGCATAATATACGATTAGATATTATAATAACACTATAATTGGTTATGTTTGTTTATGTTAGTTTATGTTTTAAATATTCTCCCATGTGTACAATTAAATACTTTGTTCCTTAGCCGCTTTACCTAACCCTTGAAGGTATGGTATCCGGCCGATCGGCATAGTGGGAAACGGCTATGTCTCCCTTTTCACTTTGGAAAGGAGCAATATTTTAGGCGGCGCTGCCTGCGTCTATTTTTTGATTTGCATTTCGCCCGCTTGCATCTATTGCCAAGCCTTTTCCTTTTTGGATAGGCTTGGCCTATTTTATTATCCGCAGCACACACGCTGCCTCCTTAAACAGTTTTCAGCCAAGAATTTTTACTAGGGGGAAAAATTATGTTCGAACGCATCCACGCCCAGAGCGACCTCTTGAAGGGCGGAAGAATCATGTTATTAGTTGACTGTGAACCTGGTTGCTACACGCTAACTGACTTAGAATACTCTGAACACGCACTGCAAGAACTCCTTGTAGACACACAAAAAACCATTCAGGAAGCCATTGCTACCAAGAACAACTATCCTCTTGAAACCTATGTCAATATCCTTACATCGTTAACCAACAACCTTAAAACCATTACCGACTCACTTCTTGCAGTCAAAACAAGAATCCCATCAACCCAAACCGCCCAAAGCAAGATTATAACTGAATCCTACCAAATGGAAAGCATTGAATACAGTACAAGTAAACTTTGGTAAAGAACGAGGTACTGCCGTATGAACACTTCAGATTTCACATTAACCATCAATTCTATCACGGTTGATACGCTTCCCCTTTTCGTCCAGCTTACCGCTGATACAACCTCGTCCTATAAAGAGATTGACTCCCTCTATCAGGCTGATCAAACCCGCTACCAACTTGCTGCATCCCGTTCTCCTTATGGTAATCATTCTTTGTTTACCAGTGGCAGCATCGACCGGCAAATTTATGCCATCAAATATTTGGGACTGCTGCTTGCAGCTGCGGAAGACAGCCACACCTCTGTCTTATTCCAAAAAGTAATATCTATTCCGGCAAAATACCGGAATGAACTGTACCTATACATTAAAAATTCCGAAATAATCGATTTGTCCCAAACAACCGCCCCGAAGTACTATGCTAATTCCACCCCACGCAATCACTGCCACAATCTCCTTACAGGCGCGGCAGCACAATATCTTCAATATTTCACTACAGTATACCCAGCTATTGATTTACCACCGCAGGCTTCCTTAAAATTCGCCCTGTTTATGGTATGTGCCTTAAGAAAAAAAGCAATTGTATCAGCCCCCGCAACACTATCTATTATCCAATCACTTGCCGATCCACTTGATAACACCAGCGAGTTTCAACTACTAAGAAACCGGCTAAATAAAACGGCCGTAAAAAAAATGGCTCGCTATCTTAAGAATTTGATATACCAAAAGGTTTTTAATAATTATCTTGATCCCTGGAACGGCGACCGTTTCTGGGAGGGTTTGGCTCACTGCAGTGCCTACCTGTCGTCAATAGCAGAAATATCATTGTTTTCCCCAAAACTTTTGACGCAAATTAAAAAACGGGATGTCGAGTTGCTTTGCCGCCTTTATATTGTAAAAATGACGGCAGAATTATTTCGTTCTAACCAGAAGAAAACCGAAGAAGATATGGAAATAGATTGTGCCGAATTTGTAATGTTCGGTTTAAGCATCCTTGAATTTGTAAGAGAATATAAGAAAACAAGAAAATACTATTTTGAACATAATCCACCCTTTTCATATGCTGAAATTAACAAGCTCAAACGGCAACTTGAGACTTACGAAGCAGAAATCAGAAAAATGAGTGCAGATTTAACAGTAAAAACCAATTTGCTAGCCCTTAAGGAAGAAGAGCTTAACAATCTGGTTCTTAAACAAAAATTTGCGGTAAATGCGTTAACTAAAGAAAATGACCTGCTGAAAACCAAACTTGCCAAAACAGAGAGTCAAGCGAAAGTTACAGACACAGAAACCATATACCCGGCTACTGTCACAAGAATAGAAACAGCCAATACATACGTCAACTCAGAATCATTTCTAAAAACACTAGGTAATATTCATGTCTTGGTTATTGGCGGCACCGAAAACTGGCAGGCTAAATTAAAGAGCAAATTTCCTCATTTTGTCTATCTTTTAGGGGATACAAGCAATTTTGATGAAGCGCTTATTATTCACGCCGATATTGTTTTCGCTAATGTTCGCTACAAATTCAGTCACGACTGTTTTTATAAGATGATCAAACTAATTCGCCATTATGACAAACGCCTGGTGTTTTTGGCCAAAACCAATATAGCACTTACCATCCAGCAGATAGCAAACGCCATCTCACCTTCTCATTCAACTGGGAAAAGTGCGGCACTTTATAGAGACACCGATCGTATTTCGCAGTATGAACAGCCCTCACTAAGGATGACTACTGGAATGATGGTACTCAAATAATATTATTTTTGCACCATATAAATCATCCAGGTTTCTAGCAGCATAAAGCCTGCATTTGCAGGCTTTATGCTGCTTTTTATATGCAAAAGGCATTGGTAAATCCCCATAAAGGAAGGGTTATCCAATGCCTTTAAGATACTGTTTAAATCTATCCACATTTTCCGTAAAGCCATTCTCTGAATAGTATGCCTGGATATGTCTTCTCGCTCTATAAACATTGTTCCCTCCTATCCCTGCCGAAGAAAAGTAAAAATGATACCATGAATCCGTGATTGCATCACGGATTCATGAATAACTTATCGACGAACGCGCTCAAAAAGAACGTTTTTATTTATCAATAGGTTTTAGAACAAACCGCTAACCTTGCCAGTTTTAACGTCAACATCAATCCGACGATAAGCAGGGTCAGAGCTAGTTCCTGGCATCAAGCTGATTGCACCAGCCATCGGGCAGAGGAATTTAGCGCCGCCATAAACGAGAACGTCGCGGATCGGCAATCTCCAACCTTTAGGTACGCCTTTCCAAGTCGGTTCATGCGACAAGGACAAGTGGCTCTTAACCATCATTGTGCTAAAGTCGGCATATTTAGGATCAGCTTCAAAT
>JAEZVB010000129.1 GCA_023443285.1 Bacillota bacterium | reverse complement strand
TATAACCGCACATCTGGCTTTTATGATGCATTACTTACATTGTTCAGTTTTCAGGGAACGTTGTGTTTAAAACTCTGTGTCGTCTGCATTGCAGAGCCGACAGTTATATATGTTATCACGTTTATTTCAACGTGTCAACACCTTTATTTTTTATTCAAAATTCTAGATGTAACTGATCGACAGCGACTTACCTATATTAACACGTCTATCTTGCTGTGTCAATACTCCAGATCAGTTAACGCAATTAGAAACAAATTCTAGTGGTTCTTTCATCGTAGCATATCCTAACCCAGTTTGTCAATTATTATTCAGTTAATACTGAAAATTCAGTTTGTGTTAGTATGCCTATATTTTACTTTATTATTTGCTAAAGTGCAGCCTTAAAACATTCATGTGGCGAAGGCAAAAAAACAGTCCCTCACGGGACTGTTTTACAGCAACATCTAGTCTTTATTTTAATACAGCACCGGTATTTGCCGAAGTCACCAGTTTAGCATATCTGGCAAGGTATCCCGTAGTTACCTTGGGAGCTGGCTTTACCCAAGCTGCTTTCCGTTTGTCCATATCTGCCTCACTTACTTTAACCTCAAGTTTTCGTCCCGGAATATCAATGCTAATGATATCGCCTTCTTCTACAAGGGCAATCGGCCCACCCTCCATAGCCTCAGGAGAAACATGGCCAATGCAGGCACCCTGGGTAGCACCGCTGAAACGCCCATCGGTTAATAATGCTACCTTAAGACCCATACCAACAATTACAGCGGTCGGGTTAAGCATTTCCTTCATTCCTGGACCACCTTTGGGCCCTTCATAGCGAATAACGACAACATCGCCATCTTTGATTTTATTACCAATAATAGCCTCTATAGCCTCTTCTTCAGAGTTAAATACACGGGCAATACCTTCGAATACAAGCATATCTTCTTTGACGGCGCTCTCTTTAACTACTGCTCCGTCAGGGGCTAGGTTACCATTCAAAATCGCAATACCGCCTGTATTGCGATAGGGAGCCTCCACTGTTTTAATTACATCAGTCCGTGTAATAGTAGCGTCCTTAATACGACCACCAACTGAACCGGTCACCGTTAATACCTCCGTGTGGATAAGACCACGCTTAGAGAGTTCATTCATTACTGCCGAAATGCCACCTGCTTCATTAAGATCTTGAATATGCTGAGTGCCACTTGGACTTAACTTGGTGATGTAAGGTGTCTTTGCACTAATTTGTTCAAAAAGCGACAACGGCAATTCAATACCCGCCTCGTAAGCAATCGCAGTAAGGTGCAATACCGTGTTTGACGAGCCCCCGATTCCCATATCAACGGTCATCGCATTTTCAAACGCCTCACGGGTCAAGATGTCACGTGGTTTAACATCACGTTTTACTAAATCAACAATAATTGAGCCAGCTTGTTTAGCCAACATACGACGAGCGCCAAAATTTACAGCAGGAATTGTGCCGTTGCCTGGCAATGCCATGCCTAATGCTTCAGTCATACAATTCATAGTATTAGCCGTAAATAAACCAGCACAGGAACCGCAGCCAGGGCATGCCGACTTTTCCATTTGATCCATTTCTACTGCAGTAATTTTACCGGCTTCAAATAATCCAGCCGCCTCAAACATGGTACTAACACTAATATCTCTTCCCTGATAGCGACCAGCCGACATCGGCCCTCCACTCATTACAATACAGGGAATGTTAATTCTGGCAGCAGCCATTAGCATGCCTGGTACAATTTTGTCGCAATTGGGAATAAGCACAAGTCCATCAAATTGATGCCCTATTGCCATGGCCTCAACAGAGTCAGCAATAAGTTCACGACTAGGTAGTGGATATTTCATTCCGTCATGACCCATAGCAATGCCATCACATATACCAATAGCCGGGAATTCTACCGGCATTCCGCCGCCAGCTGCTACACCCATTTTAACGGCCTCGGTCACATCCTTAAGGTGCATATGGCCAGGAATAATTTCATTGAATGCGTTAACGATACCAATCATTGGTTTTTCTAATTCCTGAGGAGTATAGCCCATAGCATAAAACAATGATCGGTGCGCAGCCCGAGTTGATCCTTTTTTAACAATATTACTTTTCAACGTCATGTCGAATTCTCCTCTCTGATATGAAAGCCTGTTGCTTCATCGCAAACATTGCCCTCTTCGTAGAGGACAAGCTGTTAACACTGTATTAAGTATTCAACAAATATATCGCAAACCCTTGCACTATTTTTTGTTCTTCTTCTTATTTTTTTTAGGAGGTTTTTGTTTATTGGGCTTGCCAACTAATGGCCAAGCTGTTTTTGCTTTATTTGGCTGGTTGCTTGTAGCACATTGTTCGGGCAGCAATTCATTGCGACGTTCACCTAAGTACACTTCCGCCAACGGATAGAGAGTATCCCGGCGGTCAGCATCAACCTCAAAATCTAGCGCTAATGTTGCTGCAATTTGACTCTTATTATGTTGTGAAATTACCTGTTTCTGAGGCTTGGGCAACATATTAATTTTATTTTCACTTTGCTTATAAATAGTAAGTAGAATTTCTAATGACCCTACAATAATTTCCCGCAAATCATAAGCTGTCAGATACGTATATTGGTGACTAAAGGCTACCGCTTGTCGCAAATGATCACCCGCCAGTTCCATTTCCCCACACTCAATAAGTATCTTTCCTAACGTGAAATGGGACTCAACTTGGCATACATCTTTAGTTATTGCTTGTTCATGCGCAAACACAGACAATTCAGGGCGCTTGCCTCTATAATAAGCATTCCCTAGGCGATTCCAAAAATAAGCGTTATCTGGTGTTTCTGATAATTTTTTCAGAAAATAGCTTTCTGCATCGCTTCCCCAGCATGGTGAAAAGACATTGTCAATAAGCGCCTCGCCAAATATAGCACCTTCCTGCCTATCACTTCCGACAGGGTTAGTAACTAAGGCTGCAACCATTTTCCCTGCAAGCATTGTTTTCACTCGCGGCGATAATTCCCATTCCCCAGCAGCATTACAATGTTTGCAGCGAAAATAGCCTAGTGCCTGAAACTTCTCTACGGCTTTTCCAGCCTCAGCAGCCTTGGCTGGAAATACCAGTGTACCTAAGTCATAGTCTCCGCTCTTTCCACATTTCCCACAAGTCAATCGTAAAATATTTTCCGGAAACTCTGCGTTTACTTTGTTCATACATTTATAAACGAGCTTAGGATATTTTCCTGGCAGCATGGCAACAGTAGGACGCACCGAAAGATTTGCTACATCTTGACCGGTAGCTACACTGATAAGTAAAGGGTCGATACCATACTTTTGATATTTTTCCACTAGTTTATCATTCCCCTACAATAATATAATTACAAAAATATAACTTCAGCAATCTATAACCTGAAAAACCCCCACCCGCGATAGTGGGTAGGGGTCTTTTCTTGTATTCTTATTATATGCTAGGATTTAAAGACTGTCAATCGCCTATTTTCGAAAACGTTACGGCAACAAAAAACACCTACTAAATATAGTAGATGTTTTGAAACCAGCAACTTCCTAATCTCCCAGGCCGGACCAACCAAGTACCTTCGGCTCTCTACGACTGTCCATAGCATCCCATCTCCGTTGTTGTCAGTCCGGGCGCGGCCTACGAAGTACTTCCAGTACATCGTAGACCACGTCCTCCTTCCGCCTAGGATA
>JAEZVB010000120.1 GCA_023443285.1 Bacillota bacterium | reverse complement strand
CGGGTATGAACCGAATGCTCTAGCCAGCTGAGCTACGCCGCCGTATTAAAATGGAGCTAGTGACCGGGGTTGAACCGGTGACCTTATCCTTACCAAGGATACGCTCTACCAACTGAGCTACACCAGCATTGGTTGCGGGAGCAGGACTTGAACCTGCGGCCTTCGGGTTATGAGCCCGACGAGCTACCAACTGCTCCATCCCGCGATATTGGCTTTTTGCCACAAAGTAGATTATATAGTAGAGCAGGTGAGATGTCAATCTCTTTTATTACATCTTTTATTACATCTCTATTATAATACTGAACCATTGAATATTACTGATTAGTACAGCCAAACATTGACTACTGTTAATGTTTGGTGTATATTAAATTATTGTACTGTTTACTTTAACTATTATGCTGAAAAGAAATTATCATTAGGAGGCAATAATGTCGAATCTTGCTCCCGAAATTAGTAAACGCCGTACCTTTGCTATTATATCTCACCCGGATGCTGGTAAGACAACCTTGACAGAAAAACTATTACTATACGGTGGTGCTATTCGTTTGGCTGGTTCGGTCAAAGCGAGAAAAGCACAAAAACACGCTGTATCTGATTGGATGGAGATTGAAAAACAGCGTGGTATTTCGGTAACCTCCAGTGTCTTGCAGTTTGATTATGACGGCTATCGCGTTAATATATTAGATACTCCCGGTCACCAAGACTTTAGTGAAGATACCTATCGTACCTTGATGGCGGCTGACAGTGCTGTCATGTTAATTGATGTGGCTAAAGGCGTAGAAGAACAGACAAAAAAATTATTCCAGGTTTGTAAACAACGGGGAATACCAGTATTTACTTTTGTAAACAAACTTGACCGCTATGGGCGTAATCCATTTGAGCTTATGGAAGAAATCGAAAAAGTCCTTGGTATCCGCGCCTATCCAATGAACTGGCCAATCGGCATTGATGGCAATTATAAAGGTATTTATATACGTAAGGAGGCTAAAATAGAATTATTTGAACGCGACGGCGAGCACGGAACTTGGGCATTACCCTCAACACAAGGCAGTGTAGACGATCCAGCCTTCAAAAAAATTCTTGGTGAAGATATTCACCAGGCATTATGTGATGATATTGAGCTTCTAGATATGGCCGGTGAAGAATTTGACTTTGATAAAGTGACCCGTGGGGAACTAACTCCCATGTTTTTTGGTAGTGCTATGACTAATTTTGGAGTTCGCCTGTTTTTGGAAGACTTTTTAAAAATGGCACCGCCACCTATGCCAAGGCTATCTTCTGAAGGCTTGATTAATCCTTCTAACGATACTTTTTCAGCCTTTGTATTTAAGATTCAGGCTAATATGAATCCAGCTCATCGAGATCGCCTGGCTTTTATGAGAATATGCTCAGGAAAATTTGAACGAGGTATGACTGTGTATCATCCACAGTCTGATAAGCCAGTAAAACTGGCTCAACCGCAGCAGTTTTTAGCTCAAGAACGAACCATCGTTGACGAAGCTTATCCAGGAGACATTATTGGGTTATTTGACCCAGGAATATTTGGTATTGGCGATACCTTGTGCCAAGAAGGCTCAGTCTTTAGATTTCAAGATTTTCCTGTTTTCCCCCCTGAACAATTTGCTCGTGTTCAAGCCAAAGATACCATGAAACGTAAGCAATTTGTTAAAGGTATGACCCAGTTGACACAAGAAGGCGCTGTACAGGTATTTCGTCAACCAGATTATCCTGTAGAATCCTTTATTATAGGCGTCGTTGGCTCCTTGCAGTTTGAGGTGCTTGAATATCGCCTGAAGCATGAGTATGGTGTAGATATTTTAATGAACAAGTTACCTTACTCGGTAGCCAGATGGCTTGTTGGCGAAAATCTTGATGTAAAAGCTATGAAAAATATGGATAGCGGTCTTTTGGTACAAGATATAAAGGACAGACCCGTTGCTTTAATCAGTAATGAGTGGCAGCTCAGATGGGTAGTAGAGCGTAATCCAGAAGTTCAGTTCCTGATTGTGCCCGAAGATGCGCAACAGGTATAGGGGAGGGATAGAGATGTATTCTTTTCCATTAGAAAATAATGAGCTTATTATAAAAAAATGCCTTGCCAGTTATACTTGTGAGAAAGATGTCTTAAGTGGTGCACTTTACCTAACAGATCAACGCCTAGTGTTTGTTGGCTATTTACTAAGTATTGAAAATAAATACATGGATGAAGTGCCGCTAACTCACATTAAGGAATTATTGCCGGAAAGGACTTTTTTTCTTATCCCTAATTTGCTTAAAGTAATTACTATCAAAGATAAAGTAATCAAATTTGTTGTGAAAAACCGTAATGAATGGCTGCAAGCTATTAACAAACAAATTGCCAGTGTTAACTAAATGAAGAAACTGTCACTTCCCCTCATTGTATGCAAATATGTTGCAATACATATACTATATGAGAAGGGAGTGATGGTGGTGAAATTACTTTCCATCGGCCTGAACGGAACAACCGAGAATATCCGTGATAAGTTGGAATACGACTGTAAAACGCTAACACAAGAAGGATTTCGCGTAGTTATAGATGAAATTAGCCGGGGTGGTTATAGGTTCCTAGGCTTACATATCGTGGATGGTGAATTATCGTTTCGCAATTATGAACATATTAAAGCGGTTCTAAAAAACAGTGTTTCCCAGCTTCTTGCGGATTGGATTATTAGTACGGAAGAGCGTCGGATTGTAAATAAAATTATTACAGATAACTATTTTTATTTTAATCAAGACGAGCGCTCCGCAGTTGAATCCACAGCTCTACGTGTACTTGCTGGCAATTCTGGGCGCTATAAACTTGTACTAACCCGAATCGCAGATTATCTTGAAAATCACTACGAACTAGTTCTTGATGGTTTTTTAAATTTCCGGCTAAAAGATTATCGCTTGCAGTTATCAAATGTCATAGATAACGTTGTTGATGACTTTATGATGGAATTTGAATACAAGGAATTTATCCGACTTTTACGCTATTTCGTCGATGTTCAGGAACCGCGATCTGAGGAAGCGCACGTTGTTATCAAAGAAAATAATGTGTTTACTCTTTTTGATTCACAAGGAAAAGTCATTAACAATCTATATCAGGAAGATATGCTACTACAAAGTAACATTATTGATGCATCTACTAATCTTAACTATGAGGATTTGTTAATAAGTACTTTGATAACGATTGCGCCACGTACTATTATGGTACATAGTTCCAACAGACTTAGAGACAAAGACCTTTTAGATACAATAAAAAGTGTATTTGATGATCGGGTAATAGTCTGTAAAGGTTGCGAAATGTGTTCTGTTGAGTATGCTGACAAATCTAATCCAACTGAGTTATAAATAAACTAAACTTGACATTCCTAGTTAATTTGCATATAATATTTTGTAATTAAACATTGTTATTAACAGTAATGCAGAGGACAAGATAATATTTTGAAAGGCGTTTCAGAGAAAAGATGCCATAGGCTGTAAGCATCTTTGCGCAAACCAAATATTATTACCACCTTGAAACTGCTTCGCTGAACCAAGTAAGCCAAGCCGGGGATATACCCCGTTATCAAATTCTGAGATGGCATTTGCCAAAACAGGGTGGAACCACGGGTATAAACTCTCGTCCCTATAGGGATAGAGAGTTTTTTTATTTTGTTAAGGAGGCTGCCAAAATGAACAATATTAAAATGACATTAAAAGACGGAGCAGTACGTGAGGTTGAGCAGGGAATAACCTTGGCTGAAGCCGCCAGAACTATTAGTCGGAACTTGGAAAAAGCTGCTCTTGTCGCTAAGATAGATGGTCACTTAACCGACCTGACGACTAAACTTGAAAAAGATGCTGCCGTTGAATTCTTAACTTTTGAAGATGACAATGGCAAGGCTGCTTTACGTCATACCTCTTCACATATTCTAGCACAGGCCGTTAAACGTCTATATGGCGATGTAAAATTAGGTATTGGTCCGGCAATTGCCAATGGCTTCTACTATGATTTTGATACTGACCATACGTTTACCCCAGAAGATTTAGTAAAAATCCAGGCTGAAATGGAAAAAATAGTGAAGGAAAACTTGCCGCTGGAGCGCAGGACAGTCAGCCGTAACGAAGCTATCAAACTGTTTGCCGATCAAGGCGAGATATACAAACAAGAACTTATTACTGATTTACCGGAAGATGTGGAGATATCACTCTATCAACAAGGTGAATTTGTCGATTTATGTGCAGGCCCCCATGTTCTTTCGAC
>JAEZVB010000118.1 GCA_023443285.1 Bacillota bacterium | reverse complement strand
TATCCTAGGCGGAAGGAGGACGTGGTCTACGATGTACTGGAAGTACTTCGTAGGCCGCGCCCGGACTGACAACAACGGAGATGGGATGCTATGGACAGTCGTAGAGAGCCGAAGGTACTTGGTTGGTTCGGCCTGGGAGATTAGGAAGTTGCTGGTTTAAAAAGCACTCAATTTTGAGTGCTTTTTTATGTTATGTATTTGATACAAGCTTAGACTGTTCGGAATTTATAAGTTTTGGGAGTCGCGGAGGCCTTATAAAACAAGAGGTGTAAAGTACAAAACCCGGCACATGCGGCCGTCATACAACGCTTCGCTGTTGGCGATTAACCTCCGCTTTTGCATAACGACCGCCTGTGACTCCTACTGTTTACACTCGGCGCCCTTGGAACTCCCATAACCACCCGGCCATTGCCGGAAAAAGCGTTCCGCAGGAGAAAGCCGGGTAGTATTCCGTTAAGAAATTCGTACTGTTTGAGCGTAGCGAGTTTACGAATTTTAGGAATACTGCCTGGCTTTCAGCTTTTGGAGGCTTTAGGCCTAGAATTTTTGTTACTTTTGTTTCATGACAAAAGTAAAATCTCTTTTAAACCGTTCAAAGTGTGTGCAATTTTCGATTGAATAGATAAAAGCCCAACCGTAATGGTTAGGCTTTCATTTCGCGTCATATGTAATTCTTATCCAATGTTTTTATATGCTTGCGTTTTCGCTCCGCAGATTGGGCATTTTTCAGGTGCTTCTTTTTCCGCAATATGGCCACAAACTGTACAGAGATAATAGTCATATGTTTCACTACTGCTGATATTAGCGAGAGCTTTTTTATAGAGTGCAGCATGAACTTTCTCGGCTTCGTTAGCAAGCGTGAAAGTACGAACCGCAGCAGTGTTATTCTCTTCTTGTGCTACTTTGATGAAGTCAGGATACATTGATTCAAATTCATAGGTTTCACCAGATACAGCTGTTTCAAGATTTTCAGCAGTTGATTTAATGGCGCCCATTGCTTTTAGGTGAGTGTGCGCATGAATAGTTTCCGCTTCAGCAGCAGCGCGGAATAGTTTGGCTGCCTGGGCATAACCTTCACTGTCAGCTTTTTTTGCAAAAGCAAGATATTTACGATTTGCTTGCGATTCCCCAGCAAAAGCGGCGGCAAGATTTTTATCAGTTGTACTCATTAAAAATATCCCCCTTCAAATATAATTATCTATGGATTATTATTATCCAACTTCTTGTTTTTGTCAATAGTATATCCAGATAATTATTTGTTACGTAAAAAGCGCCAAACTCGAACACTGGTGTTGCGCATCCGACGTAACGGGGCAATACTTACTCTGATGCGAGGCTTCATATCTTTTTGGCGGCCAAAGTCGCCGCGCATGATGGTGGTCGTCCTGATTTTTTCGGGTTTCAGAAAACCCTTTAAAATAGTAAGTGCTCTATCCGAACGAGCATAATCGCCACAGGTAAAAAAATCAATGGCGGCATAGTTTTGTTCTGGATAGGTATGAACGCTCATATGGCTTTGGCCAAGCAGGGCAATTAGTGTCAGACCCTGAGGCTCAGTATGGTGACCGACTAAGTCTTGCACGGTCAGGTTGGCATCGCTGATTGCAGCTAGCATAGCAGTTTTGATGAATTCGAGGTTATTAAGGTTTTCATAGTTACAGCCGTACATATCAATGGTTAGATGTCTGGCAATGGATGTCAAGATGGCTCGCCCCTTTATCAAATAGTGACTACATACAGAGGAAAAAGGCCAATATTTACGGTTATACTCCTATATTAGGGATGTAAACTGCAGATTTCATAATAGGAAATTATACGTATACAGTTTTTCATTATAGTTAGCTTGAACAAAAAAGTAAAGACTTATTTGCAAATTTACGATAAAACGACATAAAAGTGACAGAATATTCTTTAATAGGTTACATTTTAATCTGTTAACATGAATGCGTAAGCTGATGAGCGGTATTGATGGGCTATAAATCTTTATAGATACTACCTAGATTAATGCAGGAATTATTTGCACAAGTAGTGAAGAAAATAGTAATAAACATGAAGGGAGATGGCGATGAACACAAAACTTACAAAACTGCTAAATATTACTTATCCGATTATTCAGGGTGGTATGGCTTGGATTTCTGACGCTAAGCTAGCAGCGGCCGTTTCTATTGGTGGTGGCGCTGGTATTATTGCCGCTGGTGGGCGTGATGCCGAATATGTCCGGGAACAAATACGGCTGGCGAAACAATTAACTGCTAAACCCTTTGGTGTGAATGTTCAGCTTATGGCTGATAATAAAGATGAAATTATCGAGGTTATCTGTGAAGAGAAACCTACATTTGTTACTCTCGGGGCTGGTAATCCGATACCATACTTCGAAAAATTTAGTAGGGCAGGAATCTTAAAGATTCCGGTAGTACCTAATGTAAAGTTAGCCAAACGGGTAGAAGAAAGCGGTGCGGATGCCCTAGTGATTGAGGGTATGGAGGCAGGTGGCCACATAGGGTCGCTTACTACTATGGCATTAATGACTCAGGTTATTCCGCTTATTACTATTCCGGTCATTGTTGGCGGGGGTATTGCTGATGGGCGCGGAATGGCAGCAGCGCTAGTGATGGGAGCAGCTGCGGTGCAAATGGGAACACGCTTTTTGATTGCCGAGGAATGTGAAGTTCATCCTAAAGTCAAGGATTTTCTGATAGCTGCTGGTGATACAGATACTGTTGTTACAGGTCTTGCTGCCGGTCATGGCGTACGCTGTCTCAAAAACGCCTTTAGTGAGAAATACCTGACCATGGAACGAATCGGTGTTTCACAAGGAGAGCTTGATAGGATAGCTGCAGGTACCAATCGATTGGCTGCTATCGAGGGTGATGTTGCTAACGGGGCAGTTTTGGCCGGGCAAAGTTTGTTGCCGCTCAAGCAAGTTGAGCCAGCGGCTGTTATTATAGAAACTATAGTGAGTGAAGCTAACAAAATATTGGCTAATGCACCACGGCTGTTTGAGTAAGACAGGGTGCAATTGCCGCAAAAGGAGTGGAGAATAAATGAATACTGTGAAATTGTCCGACAATGTGTATTATGTTGGTGCGGTTGATTGGAATCTCCGCGATTTCCATGGTTATACCACACCGCGGGGGGTAACCTATAATTCCTATCTTATTATTGATGAAAAGGTATGTCTTATTGATACCGTCAAAGCCCCCTTTGCTCAGGAATTACTTGACCGTATCAGTCAGATTATTGATCCCGGCAAAATTGATTATATTATTACCAATCACATTGAACCAGACCATTCGAGCGGCTTGCCGTTCATAATGTCGAAAGCACCGCAGGCTAAGGTTCTCTTGACTGAGCATGGCCGCACCGGGATTATTAAACATTACCAGCAAAATTATGATTTCCAAGTGGTAAAAGAGGGCGATGTGCTCGACCTTGGTCGTAACAAGCTGCAGTTTGTACCAGTACCCATGTTGCATTGGCCTGATTCGATGATTAGTTTCCTGACAGGCGATCAAATCTTATTTTCTAATGATGCGTTTGGACAACATATATCAACAACTAAACGTTTTGATGACGAGAATGATCTGGCTGAACTCATTTATGAGGCAGAGAAATATTACGCCAATATTTTGCAGCCCTTTGGTAAGCTGGTGGTGAAAGCAGTAGAAAAGCTTAAGGAGTTACCGGTTAAGGTTATAGCTCCCAGTCATGGTGTGGTGTGGCGTAAGCATATTCCCGACATTATAGGCAAATATCAGGATTGGGGTCAGGGCAAGGTCGAGGGCAAGGTCATTATTGCTTATGATAGTATGTGGGGAAGCACTGAGCGTATGGCAAGGCAGATACTGGACGGTGTAGCTAGTGCTGGCGTTACCGGCAAGTTATATAAAATGTCGACTGCTGATCGGAGCGAAGTTGTTCGGGATATGTTGCAGGCCGGCGGGGTGCTGCTTGGCTCACCGACGCTAAATAATGGTATTCTACCAACCATGGGAGCTTTGACGACCTATCTTAAGGGACTCAGGCCAAACGGAAAGATCGGGGCGGCATTCGGTGCCTATGGTTGGGGCGGTGGTGCCCAGAAGGCGCTTGAGGAGATGCTAAATAGTAGTGGGATAGCTGTGGAGCAGGCTGGATTATCTCTTAAATGGGTACCGGATGCTGCTGAACTCGATAAGTGCTATGAATTTGGACGTGAATTTGCCCAGAAAGTTTTGACAAGGATTTAAAATGGTTAGGCAGTGCTGCTAGAGCGCTGCCTTTCTACATACTGTACCTGTGATGGAGCACACTATATTATAGTTAAAATATATTTTATGCAGGAGGCAGAATGTACACCCTCCATCACGGATTTTGGGTATATTTTTTTACAAGACATCATGCTCAGGTGTGGCAGTTTGTCTTTGGTGCCATGCTGCCTGATTATATTTATGTGGTACTTTTAGGTATGTTGCTCTACAAGGGCTATGTAACATGGCCTGAGGTTGGGAGTTTAACTCCTGGCGTGTTGATGAGTCTTGTGCCCATTTTCCCCTGGGTGGTAAAAATTGATTTAGTCGGCCATTCTGTGGTAATTTGGGTTTGTGCATTAGCGGCAACTCTGCTTCCGGGAGTAAAAAGAATTCAGCCATTCATTATCGGCTGGGGCACGCATTTGCTAATAGATGCTTTAACACACGGCGCGTATTCGAACTTTTATCTTTTCCCGTTGGGAGCGGGAACGGTAGAAAGTCCGGTATCGTACTGGGAACATAGTCACTGGTCGCAGGAATATAAACTGATAAATACCGGACTTATGGCGGTATCCGCCATTTATCTACTGTGGGAATGGTGGAAAAAACGAAAACGAATGAGGAAATGAGGAAAGACAATGGAGATTACTACAAAAGTATTTTTACGAAAAGGGGCTCAGCACCGGGTGGAGAACGGCCACCCTTGGGTATATCAAAGTGAACTGGACTATATCGACGGCGAGTTCGAGCCTGGAGATATTGTTGACGTCTATAATTCTCGCCAGCGGTGTATTGGGCGTGGCTATATCAATCCTCGTTCCCAAATAATTGTGCGCCTATTGTCACGCAAACAGGAACCGATTGACCGGGAGTTTTTTAAACGACGTATTGAAACTGCCTGGCGTTACCGAAAAAAGTTCTTGGTAGAACCCGATTATTGCCGCTTGGTGTATGGCGAGGCCGATTTTTTACCAGGTCTTATTATTGATAAATTTGGGAAATATATGGTTGTGCAGACGTTGGCATTAGGGATTGATGTTCACAAGGAAACTATTATTTCGGTATTAGACGAGCTGTTTGCACCTGAAGGTATTTATGAACGTAATGATGTACCTGTACGAAAGTTGGAAGGTCTGGATATGCGCAAAGGTTACCTCAAAGGTAATTTTCCAACCGAAATTATTGTAAAAGAAAATAATATTCCTTTTTATGCCGATGTGGCGAATGGACAAAAAACCGGTTTTTTCTACGATCAGCGTGAAAATAGACGATTTTTGGAACCTATTGTAAGGGATGCCGAGGTTTTAGATTGCTTCTGCCATACTGGTTCATTTGCTGTACATAGTGCTTTATATGGGGCGAAAAGCCTGCATTCTATTGATATTTCCGAAGAAGCCATTGAACTCGCTAAGAAAAATGCCGAAATGAATGGTGTTAGCGATAAGTGTAATTTTGAGGTGGCCAATGCCTTTGATGCCTTGCGATCATTGGTAGAAGAAGAGCGGGAATATGATGTTGTTATCCTGGATCCACCTGCCTTCACTAAAAGCCGCAGTAGTATCGAAGGGGCGGCGCGTGGATACAAGGAAATAAACTTGCGCGGACTTAAACTGACGCGGCCAGGTGGTTTTCTGGTTACCTGTTCGTGTTCTTATCATATGGATCGGGATTTGTTTAAAGCTGTTGTGGTTGATGCTGCCCGTGATGCTAAGCGGGTTATCCGCGAAGTTGAGTATCGAACACAGGCTAAGGATCATCCGATTTTACCGGCAGCCGCTGAAACCAACTATCTAAAATTTTTAGTTTTGCAAGTTGTGGAATAGTCTGTAATTGAGCAATAGTTATAAAAAATGAGATAGTTTACGATAGTTGTTATCCATTAACATATATGCTTATATTTGCCGATAAAGCAGTATTGCAATATCTTATATAATTAATTAAAATTAATTAAAGTCAAAAAGTCAATTAAAGTCAATATAAAAGCAGGGAGGTGGGAACTTGAGCAATCTAGCCGATATGATCGAACAGTGGATTTTGCGTCAGATGGCAAGTGAGCAAGATGAGATTATTATCTTGCAGCGTAATGAGATGGCAGAGGAACTTGCCTGCGCGCCTTCCCAAATCAGCTACGTGCTCAGTACCCGCTTTACCATTGATCGCGGCTTTATTGTGGAATCCCGACGCGGTTCCGGCGGCTTTGTCCGGGTTGCCCGCATCCCGGTGCAGACTCTTGTATTTCAAGATGCCGCTAATCAAATTGATGAAGCGATAAGTTTAGACGAGGTAAAAGCCATTGTCGCCCGTTTGCGCAATCATAATCTTATGACTGGTCGCGAAGCTGCACTTGTGTATAAATGTTTCACTATGATGTATGACCGAATTTCTCCGAAGGAACGGGTTCCGATGTTAAAGTCCCTATTAATGACGTTAGCTAGTCAAAATGAAGTATGAGTACGGAGGCAAACGAAAATGCTATGTGATGAATGTCAAAAAGAGCCTGCCTGTGTGCATATTACTAAAATCATTAATCAGCAAAAGATTGAGAAGCATTTGTGTGAGCAGTGTGCACGAAAATCCGGTGAGATTATTGGTAAAGGCCTAAGTCACATCTTTAGTAGTAAGTTTTCAGTTCATGATTTTTTGAAAGAAATGTTCGATTATACACTGACAGATGATGCCCATCAAACGCTGGAGCCTGTTTGTTCAGAGTGTGGTCTCAGTTATAGTGAGTTTTGCCGTAGCGGTAAATTTGGCTGTAGTAGCTGTTACCAGGCCTTTGGAGGACAATTGGAGCCTCTGATAAAGCGCATTCACGGCACTGCGGCACATACTGGTAAAGTACCTAAACGCTGCGGAAGGCGCTTTGGCGTAGAACAGCAGATCAAGCGCCTGCGTTATGATTTGGAGCAATGTGTTAAACGTGAGGAATATGAGCAAGCAGCAAAGCTAAGAGACGAAATAAGAGTTTTGGAAAGACAGCTTACTGATTCTGACGTTAGTCAAGAATAGGGGGAGGGAAGCACAGATGGCAACTATTATAGAAAACCTGCTAAGTCAGCCATTAACACCCTGGCTTAATGGCACAGGCCCGGAAGGTGAGATTGTGCTTTCCAGCCGGATTCGTTTAGCTCGCAATCTAAAAAATCAACCCTTTCCCGGACGAGCCTCCGCAGCCAAGCTTGCCGAAATCATGGCTGAATTTCAGACAGTTCCCCCTGCGCTAATGGCAGCTGATGGTCATGAATATGCTTTTGTTGAGCTTGCTCAGTTAGCACCGCTAGATAGATATGTACTTGTTGAAAAGCATATTATTAGTCCAAATCATGTTGTTAGCCCCGAAAACCGGGCACTTATTGTACGTGATGATGCCCGCGTGAGTATCATGATTAATGAAGAAGATCACTTACGGTTGCAATGTCTGGAATCGGGGCTTAGTGTGGCAGATGCTTTTGCGAAAGCCAATGCGGTGGATGATATTATTGAAGATAAACACGCGCTAGCATTCCAGGAGCAGATTGGTTATCTTACCGCCTGCCCGACCAATATTGGTACAGGATTACGGGCCTCGGTTATGGCTCACTTGCCGGCCTTGGCATTAACCAAGCAAATGGGGACTATGGTGGCTATTGCTACCCAGTTAGGACTTACAGTACGCGGTTTATATGGTGAAGGCACGGAAGCGACAGGAAATATTTTTCAAATATCAAATCAGGTTACTTTAGGCCGTAATGAGCAGGATATTATTAATAACCTTAGTAGTGTTGTTAAACAGGTTGTAGACAAAGAACGGATGGCAAGAAATCTGTTGCTTACTGAATCACCAGAAGCTCTTGCTGATAGGGTCTGGAGAGCCTACGGAGTACTCCGCTATGCACAAATCTTAACAGCGCAAGAAGCCTTAGCGCTGTTAAGCGAGGTCCGGCTGGGAATCGATCTGGGTATTATTGATGAAGCCTCGCCGGAGGTATTTAATCGGTTGCTAGTAACAACTCAGCCAAATTTTTTACGAAACTTGTCAGCAGAGGCGGATTTAAATCAATCAGCTCTTAATAAACTAAGAGCTGAGTTAGTTCGGTCAAGTTTGCAAAAGAGCTAACACAGATAAAGGCGCAAGGGAGGAAAGCAGTTATGTTTAATAGATTTACAGATAGAGCCCGCAAGGTATTAATATTGGCGCAGCAGGAGGCGGCCAAATATGGTCATGGCTATATTGGAACCGAGCATTTACTGCTGGGACTGTTGCGTGAGGGCGAAGGTGTAGCATCAAAAGCTTTGAATTCATTAGGCTTAGAGATAGACTCAGTTCGACTGCAGGTGGAAAGCATCCTTGGCAAGGGGCAGGAACAGGCCACTGATATAGGTTATACGCCAAGAGCCAAAAAGGTTATTGAACTGGCTATGGAAGAGGCGCTGCGTTTAGGGCATAATTATGTGGGAACAGAACATATTCTTCTCGGGCTCATACGTGAGGGTGAGGGGATTGCTGCGCAAGTGCTGGCCGGTCTGGGCGTAGATATTAATCTCATGCGTCAGCGGGTTATTGAGATGCTAGGTGGGTATTCGATGTCAGGACAGACACCGCAGCCCAAAACCAAGGCTGTAGGCGGTCAGAATCAATCAGGGAATGGAACCCCGCTTTTGGATGAATTTGGTCGTGACCTTAACAAAATGTCGCAGGAGGGCAAAATTGATCCAGTGATTGGCCGATCTGGCGAGATTGAACGGGTGATTCAGATCCTCTTACGGCGCACTAAAAATAATCCGGTGCTCATTGGTGAACCGGGTGTTGGCAAGACTGCCATCGCCGAAGGGTTGGCAAAACGCATTGTCGAAGGGCAGATGCCTGAACTCCTGCGGAACAAACGGGTTATTTCACTGAATATGGCATCCATGGTTGCCGGTACAAAATACCGTGGTGAATTCGAAGAACGCTTGAAAAAAGTAATTGACGAAATCCGGGAAGCCGGTAATGTAGTCTTATTTATTGATGAACTACACACCCTCATTGGAGCCGGCGCTGCTGAAGGATCTATTGATGCTGCTAATATTTTAAAACCGGCGTTGGCTCGTGGAGAATTGCAGGTCATTGGCGCTACCACGCTTAATGAATATAAAAAATATATTGAGAAAGATGCTGCCCTGGAACGGCGATTTCAGCCAATTACCGTGGGCGAACCCAGTGTCGAAGATGCCATTGAAATTCTTCGAGGCATTAGGGACAAATATGAAGCCTTTCACCGTGCCCACATTACTGATGAGGCCATTGAAGCAGCGGTAAAACTTTCCCATCGTTATATTTCTGATCGATTTTTACCGGATAAGGCGATTGACCTTATGGATGAAGCGGCTTCGCGCGTACGGCTGCAGGCATTTTCTGTTCCACCTGATGTCAAGGAAGTGGAAAAGCGGCTTGAACAGGCGCGCACTGAAAAGGAAGCAGCTATTGCCTCACAGGAGTTTGAGCGGGCAGCTAGCCTGCGGGATATGGAACAGCGAATTCGGCAAGAGTTGGAGACAAAGCAAAAAGAGATCAAGCAGCGAGGTAATGATCGTATTGTTGTTTCTGCTGATGATATTGCCCATGTAGTTGCTACTTGGACGAAGATCCCGGTTAAGAAATTAGCCGAGGAAGAATCAGAACGGCTCTTAAGGCTTGAAGAAATTCTTCATAACCGGGTAATCAGCCAGCAGCAGGCAGTGCAGGCTGTGGCCAAAGCGGTACGCCGAGCCAGGGCTGGTCTTAAAGACCCCAAAAGACCTATTGGGTCGTTTCTGTTCCTTGGACCGACAGGGGTTGGCAAAACTGAACTGTCCCGTGCCTTGGCAGAAGCGTTATTTGGTGATGAAACTGCGATGATCCGCCTGGATATGTCTGAGTATATGGAAAAACACACAGTATCACGCCTTGTAGGTGCTCCGCCTGGTTATGTTGGCTATGAGGAAGGTGGTCAACTAACCGATGCCATCCGGCGTAAACCCTTTTCAGTTATTCTTCTGGATGAAATTGAAAAGGCGCATTATGACGTGTTTAATATGCTGTTGCAGGTACTTGAAGATGGCCGTTTGACTGATAGCCAGGGGCGGACAGTGGATTTTAAAAATACTGTTATTATTATGACCTCAAATGTTGGTTCGCAGCATTTGAAAAGAGAGACAGCGGGGTTAGGCTTCTTATCTGAGGAGCGGGCAAAGGCCAATGAAGGTGAGGCAGCTAAGAACCGGGTACTGGATGAAGTTAAACGGATTTTTAAACCGGAATTTTTAAATCGAATTGATGAGATTATAGTCTTTAGCAGCCTGAGTGACCAAGACTTACAGCAAATTGTAGATATTATGCTCAAAGAGGTGGCTACTCGCCTGAAAAGTGCTGACCTAAGTCTGGAATTGACCGATTCGGCTAAAGGCGAGCTACTAAAAGAGGGACGAGATCATGCTTTTGGTGCACGACCATTACGCCGTGCTATTCAAAAGCTGATTGAGGATGAAGTTTCAGAGATGATTATTCGTCAATCTATATCTGCTGGCGATACCGTAGTAGTTGATACAGAAGACAGTGGTAAATTAAAGTTTACTAAGAAACATAATTAGCAGGAGTTTGGCTTAATAAACGCGAAAAAGCACTCAAAATGAGTGCTTTTTCGTATGGTTTGGTGAATAAGGCTATACGATATTTTTATGTAACGTAAGAAAGAATTCCAATCCCCTATTGCTACATTCGTAATTGTCCGATATATAGTAAAGGAGAAACATTTTGTCTAAAATTAAAACCAAGTTTGTGTGCCAGCAATGTGGTTCTGAATCAGGAAAATGGCTGGGGCGTTGTCCTGGTTGCGGTGAATGGAATACTATGATCGAAGAGGTTGCAGTTAAGAAGTCCGAGACACGACTGACTGGTGGTATGCCTATTTCGAAGCCGCGGCCAATTAATATGGTAGACACTGCTGCTATGCCCCGTCTGTTAACTGGTGTCGGTGAGTTTGATCGGGTACTTGGCGGTGGAATAGTCCCAGGCACGTTGTTTTTAATCGGCGGCGATCCTGGTATAGGCAAGTCGACCTTATTATTACAAGTGGCGGCAGGGGTAGCTGAAAAATATGGCTCGGTTTTATACATATCTGGTGAAGAATCGGCTGCACAAATAAAGATTAGAGCGGAACGATTGGGAAAAATAAGTAATAATTTGCTGATTTTTACAGAGAATAATCTGGAAACAATTGTTTTGGAGGCATTACAGCACAAACCGGCATTAGTTATCATTGATTCTATTCAAACTATGTATAGCCCTGAGATTCCATCAGCGCCAGGTAGTGTTGGGCAAGTTCGGGAGAGCACAGGCAAACTTATGCGCTTTGCCAAAGAGAGCGGCATTCCTACGGCTATTATCGGGCATGTGACCAAAGATGGCAATATTGCGGGTCCGCGGCTATTAGAGCACATGGTCGATGTAGTGCTTTATTTTGAAGGGGAGCGAAGCTATGCCTTCCGCGTACTTAGGGCTATCAAGAATCGGTTTGGTTCAACCAACGAAAGTGGTATTTTTTCTATGGAAGAATGTGGTCTAACAGAAGTAGCAAATCCTTCTGGTTTTTTGCTGGCTGAACGGCCTCAGGGAGCGCCTGGTTCTGTGGTGCTCGCGTATATGGAAGGTGTCCGTCCACTCTTAATTGAAATACAGGCGCTAGTAAGTACAACCTGCTTTGGTATGCCGCGCCGTATGGCAGCAGGCTTTGATTATAACCGCCTAATATTGTTAATGGCTGTACTGGAGAAAAGAGTAGGTCTCATGCTGGCCAACCAAGACGCATATGTTAATGCAGTCGGTGGATTTAAAATTGTCGAGCCGGCAGCAGACTTGCCGGTGGCGCTTGCCGTTGCGTCAAGTTTTAGAGGTGTTGCGGTTGATCCGTATACCGTAGTTATGGGGGAAGTAGGACTTACTGGCGAGGTGCGGATGATAAGCAGGGTGGAAACCAGAATTAGCGAGGCTGCAGCTCTGGGCTTTAAACGTTTTGTAATTCCTGCCGGGAATCATTCCGGTATTAAGCTTGTCCGGACAGCAGGGCTTGAACTTATTGGTGTAGCTAGTGTCAGTGAGGCGATGGAGGCGGTATTTGTATGAGCAAAAGCAAGGATGATCGTTCAGAACGGCTATGGGACGGCCGCTTTATCAAAACAATAAAGACATTGGCTCCAGGTACAACAATCCGGGATGGATTGGAAAATGTGCTAAGAGCCAAGATGGGAGCACTTGTACTGGTAGGGGATAATCCAGCCGTAATGGAGATTGTTGACGGTGGTTTTGAAATTAATTCTGAGTTTACGCCGGCTGGCTTTTATGAACTTGCCAAAATGGATGGGGCGATTGTGCTTTCTAATGACGGTAAAAGAATTTTATTTGCTAATGCTCAGTTAGTACCTGATCCGGGGATACCAACTTCCGAAACCGGCACGCGGCATCGTACTGCCGAACGGGCAGCAAAGCAGACAGGGGCACCAGTGGTAGCTATTTCGCAGCGGCGTAACATAATTTCGGTGTATCTTGGTCAGCTGCGCTATACACTAAAAGATATTTCCGTGATATTAAATCGGGCTAACCAGGCTCTGCAGACACTAGAAAAGTATAAAAAAGTGCTTGATAAGGGGTTAACCAACTTAAGTGCGCTCGAATTTGAAGATCTAGCTACCTTATATGATGTTGCCGTAATGCTCATTAGGGCTGAACGGGTCAAACGAATTGCCGGGGAGATTGAAAGAAATATCATTGAACTGGGAAGTGAGGGTCGGCTTGTCAGTATGCAACTGGAAGAACTCATCTCGAATGTGGATGATGTAGCACTATTGATTAAAGATTATTGCTCTACTAATGAATTCAAAGACTGTGAAACGGTTAAGGAGCAAATTGCCGCTCTGCCTGAGGAAAGTCTGGAGCCGTTTACTATCTGTAGACTTTTGGGTTATGGTGTTAGCCCGAATGCCATGGATATTCCTGTTGTACCACGCGGTTATCGCGTACTGCGCCAGATTTCTCGGCTGCCGCTATTGGTGGGAGAAAAATTGGTAAATCATTTTAAAACCCTTCATCGTATTTATAATGCCAGTTTGGATGAACTGGATGATGTCGAGGGTATTGGTGAAGTGCGTGCCAAAATAGTAAAAGACGGCCTAAAGCGGGTGCGGGAGCAGGCACTTTTAGACCGCCACTTTTAATACGCGGCGAATACTATCTCCGGCCATCCTGTTTATATAGCTCTAGATTCAAATCCTCGACAAACCGGGCGTAGCCTTGGTTTCCTTCTACTTTAACAATTTTATAACGCTTGTTTTGTTCGCTGACAAGTTCATCCCCGACATTGATAACAATCGGGACATACATAAGTACCTCATTAGTATCTTCTTCTACTACGACATAGTAATCATAAATTTTTTTCGGGGCTTGTTCCGGTTTTTGCTGGACAGAGAACATGGTAGTAAGGGGAAAATAATAAACTACTCCGATAGCAATTATGGTGACTAGGGCGAGGAGCGTTAGTTTAGTGAGATTGCGTTTGCCCAAAAGCTAGCACCTCCTACTCTTTGGGCTTTCTGCGCGGTCCGAGAAAATTGACAAACTCGTATTTGAAAAAATGTTTCAGTTTTCTTTTGGCTTCTTGCCAACTGCCGGTGCTCAAAAGCAGAAAAGCAATTGTGCCAATAATAACAGCTAATGCTATTCCCAACATATCGTAGCCGGGGGCTGTGTCGGTGGGGACATAGGAGGTACCGGTGGTAGAGCCGCCAGGTGTGTTATCATTCATATTGGTATAGGTTCCTGCTTGGCTGGCTTCAGCTACCCCGCCGCTATTGCCGCCTGACCCTAGAAAAGAGGGGACAGTATCGGCAAATAAGGAAATGCTGCGTTCGGCAGCTTCGCGGTTATTGTATTGGGTGCCAACCTCTACTAACAAGGCTCTAGGGCTTAAATCCTGATTATAGTTTCCATGAGCGATAAATATTCCGCGGACAAGGCCACGGTACTTTGCATCGACGGCTGCTTTGATGCTACGTGCAAAATCTAATGTGGTTTTTCTGTTTTGATTTTGGCGGCCAACGACCAGCAGCAGTTTACTAACATTTTCACCATTAATGGTAGTACTGTATACCTTAAGGGGAGCACTGTCACGGTGAATATCAAAAATGGCGGCAGGCTGTTCTTGCAGCAGTTTCATTGCCGTACGTCGGGAACGATGATACGCATTGGCATCATGCGGATCATGCAAGGTTTTGGAATGATTGACCTGATAGCCAAGCTCAGTCAGCCTTTTTTCAAAAGCATCACCTACAACCATGATTGAGCCGTTTCCTCTTTCGGTTGGTGTTCCATCATTAGGGATATAAGATTCGTCGGTATGACTGTGATAGATGGCGATTTTAGTCTTAGGTGCTTCAGGCGGTGGTGCCTGAACAAAGATAGCAGTATCAGAAGTTTGGCTAGACATCCTTTCCAGCGAACGACAGCGAGCCAAGGTACCTTCTACTGTGGTGATTTCATAGAGGATATCGTCTTCGCTAATATATTCATCCCCAGGATGAACTTCGTGGCCTGTCTGCAGCACAATGATACCTCGATCATCAATAATGGTCACATAGCGGGATATTAGTTCATCGCCGCCTGTTGGGTTGATTGCTGCGGTTACAACCGGAAGCCAGGTTAAGCTAGAGAACACAATTATCGTGAAAAGGATTTTCATTGGATAATGCATAGTTACCCCCCTTTTTACTAGTAGCATTCCCTCTCGAAATATGATTATGTAGTCTCTTTCAAATAGAAAAAAACACAGCCTTGTAATAGACTGTGTTGCCATACAGATATGTATTAAGATAAATGAAAAAAGCCTAAGGTTTTCACATTCTGATACTCTTGCTGCATTACCTTATGTAAGGATAGTCCGGTAAGGTTGCATAGCGCTGCAAGATAAAACATGCTATGCCCCAGTTCTTTAGCGATTACTTCCTGACATTGGAGGCAAGGTTCACCGACAAGATGGGAAGACATGTGATCCTTAAGGTCACTATAAGAAGTATTCTCTGGAACAGATTGACGAGCGGCAGAAACCTGGATACAGCCACACTCAGTAACTGCTTTGGCGATGGCTCGGTTTACCCGGGCGGCTCCTTCTTGATATTTTGTCATAATATCAAGTACGCTGCGGTGTCGGATTAAGTATTCGTCTACGGCAGACTGAAAGTCTGAGCAGCATTTATTATCATACACTCTAGGTACACCTCACTTTGCCTTTAATTATATAAATGCTCACTATGGTTGTCAATGTTGGTTCGGGAAAAATTGGACTTGTGTAAAGTGGTTTTAAACTCGGCTTGTGTAAGAATGAACTTGATTATTGACAAGCATCAATTATACATGCTACAATATTAAATTTTGACAAGGGCTTAAGCTCTATGATATACTGAAGCCGAATACAGTCAAGATACATTATCTGGACGTATTTTTTTATTAAAAGCAGGACATAATAGAGATGTATTTCCACTTTTTGGTTAAATAATTTTTGAAGAAAGGAGGTAAGCCTATGATTGATAGGACACTTAGAATTATCATTACTATGTTGGCTGCAATTGGCGGACTTGTGATAACTGATAGGATTATGCCGCTTTTGGCTACAATAATAAGTGAAGAGTTTTTGCGTATTGGTGTTTTCGGAGTCACGATGACCACTATCCTCACCTTTGTTGTTGGCGGCTTGGTGGGTGGACTTGTTGGTTTTTTGCTGGCGCCGTTTCTACTAAAGTACTTATGGCAATTTACTTATTGGCTAGAGTTACGATTAAACAAGATGCCTGGCTATGATGTATTGGCCGGTGTTTTGGGGTTAGCCATCGGACTAATAATTTCTAATTTGCTTGGGTCAGCTTTTTTGCCTATTCCTATTGTCGGTAAGTATGTTCCATTAGTATTGAGCGTTATTCTGGGCTATCTAGGTATTAATGTTGCTATTAGAAAACGGGAAGAAATATTCAATATGTTTTCTAGTTTGCCGACATTGCCTTGGCGTAATCGTGATGGTAAAGAACGCAGTAAAGATAATAAGCAAGACAGTATATGCCCGGCCAAAATTTTGGATACTAGCGTTATTATTGATGGACGTATTGCTGACATTTGTAAAAGCGGGTTTATTGAAGGTGCGCTTATTATCCCAACATTTGTTCTTGAAGAATTACAACACATTGCTGATTCTTCTGATCTTTTGAAACGTAATCGGGGTCGGCGAGGTTTGGATATTTTAAATCGTATGCAAAAAGAACTTGACCTGAACGTTCAAATTGAGAATCAGGATTTTGATGATATTGCTGAAGTAGACTCTAAACTTATTAAGTTGGGGCAAATGTTACATGCTAAGGTTATAACCAATGACTATAATCTTAATAAAGTTGCTGAACTTCAGGGTGTGTCTGTTCTTAACATTAATGAATTGTCTAATGCCGTCAAACCGGTTGTATTGCCAGGAGAAGAAATGATAGTCCATGTTGTAAAGGATGGCAAGGAGTTTGGTCAAGGTGTAGCGTATCTTGATGATGGCACCATGATTGTGGTTGACGGTGGTAAAAAACATATTGGTGAAACGGTGGGTGTTTTGGTTACATCGGTATTGCAAACAGCTGCTGGCCGCATGATTTTTGCCAAACCTAAAATTGTGATCTGATTATAGCCTCCAAGCCCTTTGGGTTTGGAGGTTTTTTAAGCTTGGAGGAAAGAGTATGGTGTGTGTTATTATTGCTGCTGCTGGACAGGGCAAACGTATGGGAAGTGCACTTAATAAGGTATTGCTGCCGCTGGCTGGCCAACCTGTGCTGGTTCATACGCTGCGAGCGGTTTGCCAGGCTAAGGCCGTTACAAGTATAATCCTAACAGCCGCTCAGGAAGAGACCGAGACTGTTGGCAATTTGCTCGATAGTCTTAAGCTAACAACACCCTGGCAGGTTGTTGTCGGAGGCAGTGAGAGACAGTATTCTATTGCTAATGCATTAAAGGTGATTTCAACTGATACGAAGATTGTGGTAGTACATGATGGTGCACGGCCACTAGCTGAACCGGCATTGTTTAATCAGGTTATTGCGGCTGCTTGTGAAGAACGAGCTGCTATTGCTGGAGTACCGGTGAAGGATACTATTAAATCAACTGATTTGTCTGGGTGGGTAACTGGTACACCAGACCGCCATACCTTGTGGTCGGTGCAGACACCGCAAGCCTTTGACCGGATGCTGCTAACAGAGGCATATAACCAAGCACTGCAGGATGGTTATCTAGGTACAGATGATGCGGCTCTGGTAGAACGATTAGGAAGCAGGGTCAAAATCGTTCTTGGTAATTACCAGAATATCAAAATTACTACACCTGAGGATTTACAGTTTGCTGAAACAGTACTTCGGAGACAACAGGAGGCAAAGAAGATGGTTCGTGCGGGTATTGGATATGATGTGCATCGCTTGGTTCCGATGCGAAAGCTAATTCTTGGCGGGGTTGAGATACCGTATGAACTGGGGCTGGAAGGCCATTCTGACGCCGATGTGGTGCTACATTCGATAAAAGATGCCTTATTAGGTGCGGCGGCATTGGGTGACATTGGCAGGCATTTTCCTGATACAGATGGACGGTTTAAAGGTATTTCCAGTCTCAAGCTTTTAGTTGAAGTGCGCGAGATATTGAGTAAAAATGGCTTTGCTGTCAATAATATAGATGCGACTATTGTGGCGCAAAAACCTAAACTAGCTTCTTATATAGCGCAAATGAACACTAATATTGCAGCAGCTTTGGGCGTTGCCGAAAGCCAAATCAATGTTAAAGCTACAACTACAGAGGGGTTAGGATTCGCCGGACAAGGCCAAGGTATAGCTGCCTATGCAACAGCCACGATTATACCGGCACAAGTTTAACACTCTGAAACAATCTGCATAAAAGCCTGTCAACGACACATATTATAATCAATCGATATTGATATAGGTGGGGGGCAGATTATGCGGACATCAATACGAAAGATAGCAGTTGCTTTACTGCTGTCAATGATAATGATGCTTTATCCCACATGGGGGTTAGCGGCAGATCTAAATTTTAACATTACCATTGTGCGGCAGGACGGAGCCACTTGCGGTGAATTGTGGATAGACAATGCGTTGGTATGGCGGCTGGCTTTGTTGTCAGACGGCGCTAAACCGGTAGCTCGCAACGGGAACAGTGTCAATACAACATTGGTTATTCCTGATATTGTGAATGGCATGTTTGTGGTTAAAGTGGAATAATAGTTTATAGTGTGCTGCTCTTACAGTAAAGCGGCACGCTTTTTATTTTGCATGCTGGCGCAGAATCTGCTAAAATATACAATGATTGACACGATACAACTACTTCAAGTACATGGAAGGGGTACATATAAATGGAACAACAACTTAGAGTGCGTTTTGCTCCCAGCCCTACCGGGCCGTTTCATATTGGGGGGGCACGATCTGCACTGTTTAATTGGCTGCTGGCGCGCAAAGAGGGTGGTAAGTTAATCCTAAGGATTGAGGACACTGACCTTGAGCGTTCAACCCGAGAGTCTGAGGAAAATATTAAGGCATCTTTGCGCTGGCTAGGGCTTGAATGGGATGAAGGAATAGACATGGGTGGCGAGTATGGCCCCTATCGTCAAACAGAGCGTCTCGATATTTATCGCCAATATACGCAAAAACTGCTGGATGAAGGACATGCTTATCACTGCTACTGTAAGGAAGAGGAGCTTGATGCTGAGCGGCAGGCACAAATGGATAAGGGCGAAAACCCACACTATAGCGGACGTTGCCGTGACCTCAGCCAGGCTGATCGGGAACGGTTTATCGCGGAAGGACGTAAGCCTACTGTACGTTTCCGGGTACCAGATAATCAACAAATTATTTTTAAAGACTTGGTACGGGACACAGTTAGCTTTGAATCAAACGGTGTAGGCGATTTCGTTATTGTTAAATCAGATGGAATTCCCGTATATAACTATGCGGTTGTGCTTGATGATGCACTTATGAAAATAACACATGTCATTCGAGCGGAAGAACATTTATCAAATACACCACGTCAGATATTGTTATATCAGGCACTGGGTCTGCCGTTACCCAAGTTCGGGCATATTTCTCTTATCTTGGGCAAGGATCGTAGCAAGATGAGTAAACGCCATGGTGCAACCTCAGTCGAGCAGTATAAAAATCTAGGATATTTACCGGAGGGAATTGTCAATTTCTTAGCTCTTCTAGGCTGGTCGCCAATTGGTGAAGAGGAAATTTTTAGTACAGAAGAGCTTATTCAGGAATTTTCCATGGATCGAGTTGCAAAAAATCCGGCAGTATTTGATGTAGACAAACTTAACCATATTAATGCCCATTATATTAAACAGGCCAATCCCGAATTTGTTACTGAGCTGGCATTGCCTCATTTGAGGGCTGCTGGTTTTATTGGGGAGGAATTGACGGACGCGCAGCATCAGTGGCTGGTCAAGGTTGTGGCTGAACTTCAGGGCTATATCAGTTATGCAGCACAAATCACCGAACATATTGATGTTTTCTTTAATGATGACATTAACTTTGAAAATCAAGAAGCACACGAAATCATGAAAGATGCTGATATTCCAAAAGTTATGGAGGCCTTCAAGGCCAAGCTAGCTGCGCTTGAGCCGGTAGAACCGGCAGCTGTACAAGCAATCTTAAAAGGCATTACCAAAGAATTGAAATTAGGTGGAAAAAAGGTATACATGCCAGTTCGTATTGCAATAACAGGCAAGATGCATGGGCCAGAACTTATTAATCTGATTCCGCTTATTGGTAAAGAGCGTACACTGGCAAGAATGGATTGCCTGCTTGCTAAAATTTAAGAAGCTAAGTTGTCTGAGTAACTTATATGTGGCTAGACCTTAACTAGCTTGGGGAATAGTTAAGTACTCCAAAACAGTGAATGTAGCTTGACATGGTCTAGCTGCCATTAGTATAATTTATTTATAATCCTATTTCCATATTTGTAAAATGCGAGGATCAGAAGAAGTAGGTGTTTTACCTCCCTCAGAGAGGCGCTGTCGCCGGCTGTAAGCGGCGCTGGGAAAGGTATCGCTGAAATGCATCTGGTAGCAGGATAGCTGAAGATAGTAGGCTATACCGGTCACTGCCGTTATCAGTATCAAGCAGGGGTTATTTATACCCAAGCAGAGTGGAACCACGGGCCACCGTCTCTGTACAGAGATGGTGGCTTTATATTTTCCCATAGAAAGCACATTTTTTAAAAATATGTCATGATACGTTGCTTTTACCATACCGCAAAATTACAAGCTGTGTTTTCTCAAGGTTCTAATTTAACTAGGGAGGAGATACTATGTTCAACCGGATAAAAAAAGACATTAGCGTAGTTTTTGATCGGGATCCGGCAGCCAAGAGTGTACTTGAAGTATTATTGTGCTATCCGGGGCTGCATGCCATCTGGCTGTATCGTATTTCACATTATTTATTTATACGCGGCTGGGTATTACTGCCACGGATGATTTGCTATTTTAACCGTTTCTTGACTGGTGTGGACGTTCATCCTGGTGCTACGATTGGTGAGGGTCTATTTATTGACCACGCGACTGGTGTGGTTATTGGTGAGACCTGTGTGATCGGCAATAATGTTACTTTATATCAAGGGGTGACATTAGGTGGTACCGGCAAGGAAAAGGGAAAACGGCATCCGACTATCGGCAATAATGTTGTTGTAGCTAGTGGCGCCAAGGTATTGGGCTCATTCACGGTCGGAGATAATTCGAAAATTGGAGCTGGTTCAGTTGTTCTGCGAGAAGTACCGCCAAATTCCACCGTTGTAGGTATACCTGGTAAGATTGTATGGCATGAGGGTGTAAAGATAGGCCGTCCCGAACTGGACTCGATTGATCTGGAACATGATGATTTGCCAGATCCGGTTGTAGAAATGATGAACTGTATGCAGCGCAATATGATGAGAATGGAAGCACGGATCGGATACTTGGAAAAGGAGTTAAAAAAGCATGACTCTAAAAGTATATAATACTCTGACAAAGCAGAAAGAAGAATTTATACCACTGACGCCCGGAAAAGTAAAAATGTATGTATGCGGGGTAACACCCTACAATCATCCGCATATTGGCAATGCCCGGCCATTCATTACCTGGGATGTCATTCGCCGGTATCTTGAGTACACTGGTTATGAGGTTTACCACATTCAAAATTTTACGGATATTGATGACAAAATCATTAATACTGCGAAAGCCGAACAAGTTAGCTGGGATGTTATTGCTAACAGGTATATTGCCTCTTACTTTGAAGTTATGGACAAAATGAATATTCGTCGAGCTCATGTGTACCCTAAGGTTTCAGAACATATACCTGAGATTGTGGGAATGGTCAAGACGCTTATCGACAAGAAATTTGCCTATGAGGTTGATGGCGATGTCTATTATAGTGTTGAAACTTTTCCGGGTTATGGAAAATTGAGTGGCCGGAATATTGAGGATATGCAGGCCGGGGCAAGGGTAGATGTGGATGATCGAAAAAAGCATCCTATGGACTTTGCTTTATGGAAAAGCGCTAAGCCGGGCGAACCGTCTTGGGAAAGCCCCTGGGGGCAGGGACGGCCAGGTTGGCATATTGAATGTTCAGTTATGTCATATAAATATTTGGGTGCCAGTTTTGATTTCCATGGCGGGGGCAGTGACTTGATATTTCCGCATCATGAAAATGAGATTGCGCAATCAGAAGCATTTACCGGCTTAGAACCTTTTGTCCGGTATTGGTTGCACAACGGCTTTATTACAGTTAATGAAGAAAAAATGAGCAAATCACTAGGTAATTTCTTTTTGGTAATTGATATACTGGAGCATTTTCGACCAGAGGTTTTACGCTTCTTTGTTTTATCAACCCATTACCGGAGTCCGTTAGATTTTAGTGATGAACGCCTGCAGGAGGCTAGTCGCAGCTTAGAGCGGCTTAAGACGGCTGATGCCAATTTACGCCAGTTGAAAACTTTGCCGGTAGCAACCGGCGGCGAGCAAGCGCAAACACTAGTGCAAGCAGCTACGCACGCAATGACTGAGTTCAAAAATGCCATGGATGATGATTTTAATACGGCATTAGCGATTGGGGTTATGTTTGGATTCGCAAAAGAGATTAACATTTATCACAGCAAAGTTACTGGCGGAAAAGCTGGGGTGGACGCAGCCGCTTTAGAGCAGGCAGTCAAAGTCTACGAGCAGATGGCAGAAATTTTGGGTATCTTACATGACAAAGATGTTTCTGATCAAGATGGTAATGCCGAGCTGGTGGATGCGTTAATGAATATAATCATTGAGATACGGCAAGAAGCACGTAAGAAAAAAGATTGGGCGACAGCGGATCAAATTCGGGACAAATTGGCAACTGCCGGCATTGTGCTTGAAGACTCACCGCAAGGGGTAAGGTGGAAAAGACAGTGAACTTTGACCACTTTCAAAAGCTGGTAGATAACTTTTTTGTAGTAAATGAAACCGGGGAGCTCTTGCCAGGAAAATACAAAGATATTCCGGTGGAACGTCTGCCGGCATTGGTACTCGCTTATATTGGAGATGCTTATTTTACTCTGTATGTACGGAGCCGTTTGCTTTCTTATGAACAGAACAAAGTAAGAGTGCTCCATAATTTTGATGCTAAAATTGTTTCCGCTGTCATGCAGTCAAAAGCAATTAAAGCATTGGAAACAGAACTGGTGCCAGAAGAAGCAGATATTGTTCGGCGGGGACGCAATGCCAAATCAACGGTTCCCAAGAGTGCATCTATTGCTGAATACCGCTGGGCCACCGGCTTTGAAGCCTTGGTTGGCTATCTGTACCTGCAAAAACGGCAAGAACGATTGTCGGAAATTGTGAACAAGGCCTTTGTCGTTATTTCCCGGGAAATGATAAATGTTTCAACTAAATAGCAAATAAAGGGAGTTACCGTCATGAAAGTAAAATTAATTAAATACACGCCGGAACCTGAACGGGCGGTAGCTATGTCTGCCCGGCTTTGTTACTCAGCTGTTGGTGCAGAGGAATTAGAACAAAGTATGCCCGAAGCGCAAGTCGATAAGCTGATTGCAAAATTGAGCGAAATGGGACATTTATCAACGTTTGAGCATGTTAGCTTTACCTTTGCTATTGAAGGGATTTCCCGTGTGCTGACCCATCAACTTGTCCGCCATCGTATTGCTTCTTATTCACAGCAGTCTCAACGCTATGTTGGTGAACATGGTTTTGAGTATATAATGCCGCCAACCGTTGCGGCTAGGCCGGAGGCTAAAGCCAAATTTGACGCACTTATGAGCCAGGTGCAGCAGGTATATAGTGAATTGGTAGGTCTTGGTGTGCATCAAGAAGACGCCCGGTATGTACTGGCTAATGCTACCGAAACTAAAATCGTCGTGACCATGAATGCCCGTTCGTTGCTGCATTTTTTTGAAAAGCGCTGTTGCCAGCGAGCGCAGTGGGAAATTCGTAATTTGGCCAATGCAATGTTGGCAGAGGTTCAAGCTGTGGCGCCACGTCTGTTTGCTAAAGCGGGACCTGCTTGTGTGGCAAGTGGACATTGTCCTGAAGGACAAATGTCTTGTGGGCGATTAGCAGGAATTACGGTAAATAAGTAGAACAAGATAAGATGCATATATATGCATCAAGGCTGTTAATAACATGTTAAATGTGTTGGAGGTAATTTGCTGTGCGGCGTGTGCTTCAGGATAGTATTACTGTGGGAATGATATTGGCTCAACCGGTATATGGAATGAACGGCCAGGTAATATTGAACAGTGGCGTAGAACTTACTGAATTTCATATTTCTAAGATTGCGGAGCTTGACGTAAAGTATATTTATGTGCAGGGCGAATCTGAGTTAATTGACGAGAATGATGTTGTGGCTCAAAACGCCAAAAATGAATTTGTCCTGGCTGCCCATGTCGCCCTTGATGAGATACAGGTAGGTAAATATGTTCAAATTGAATCGGTAAAAGGCCGGGTAATGACACTGCTAGACGAGTGTTGCATGCTTAAGGAGCTCCAACCCTTGTTTACGGCGATGCAAAACTGCAATGATTATTTGTTTAAGCATGCCGTATGCGGGTATTTTTTTGCAATGATGATTGGAATTAGCCGCGATATCGAAGGAATGCGCCTAAGAGATCTGGGACTCGGGGCTTTGCTCCGGGATGTTGGCATGATTACAATTTCTCGGGATATACTTAATAAGCCGGGTTCCTTAACGCCAGAGGAGATGGCGATTGTTAAGCAACATACTGAGAAAGGCTATGAAATACTCCGCCGCAATTCGGAAATAAGTTTATCTGCCGCTAACTGTGCTTTGCAGCATCATGAACGGTTTGATGGCAGCGGTTATCCACGGGGAGCAAAAGAGGATACTATTCATGAATTTGCACAAATTACAGCTCTTGCCGATGTATATTCTTCTATGACACTAAATACCCCATACCGCAAAGCGCTACCAGTCTATGACGCTTTGGCGATTATTGGAAAAGCTGGTGCGGCCTATTTTAATCCTGAAATAATTCGGACATTGGTTAGCAATGTAGCCATATTTCCGCTAGGAGCCATCGTTCGCTTAAATAACCAGGCGGTAGGTATTGTCAATGATTATGCTGACGCGCTGCGAACAAAACCCATTCTTACAATAACTAAAAATGAAGCTGGTGTACGTGTTAATCAAACACTAACGATTGACATGGAGACTAACCCCAAGATTTATATCGCTGAGGTTTCCTAAAAATCACAGCATACTTCCGTGAGACTATGAAAACGGCAGGATTATATTCTGCCGTTTTTTCATAATAATAAGAAGAAATCATAGAAAAACACGGCAAAGGCCGAAGGAGCGAATAGGAATGTCTGATGATGGAGAAATCATTGTAGGTCGCAATAGTGTGCTTGAGGCGCTTAAAGCGGGGCGATCATTAAATAAAATCCTTATTGCTAAGGGAGAACGCCAGGGATCGGTTCGCGAGATTATTAGTCAGGCTCGCGAGCAAGGGCTTATTGTCCAGGAAGTGGAGATCGCAAAATTGGATCAACTGTCGGCAGGCATACGTCATCAAGGGGTACTTGCACTGGCAGCTCCGGTGGCGTATGTGGAAATTGATGATATTTTGGCAGCTGCTTATGCAAAAAATGAATCACCCTTCTTGGTACTGTTGGATGAACTTGCCGATCCCCATAATGTTGGTGCTATCTTGCGTACGTCAGACGCTGCAGGCGTTCATGGTGTACTTATACCCAAACGACGCAGTTGTCCGCTGACCCAGACTGTGGCCAAAACATCAGCAGGAGCTGTTGAATATGTGCCTGTTGCCAGAATCGGTAATGTATCACAGACCCTTAAGGCATTAAAAAAACAGGGCCTTTGGGTGGTGGGGGCTGATATGGATGGAACTAAGAATTATTATGAGGCCGACCTTACTGGGCCAGTTGTAATTGTTGTCGGCAGTGAAGGTGAGGGCATGAGTCGTTTGACAAAAGAGGCTTGCGATTTTGTTGTCAAGATTCCTATGCGAGGACAGATCACCTCATTAAATGCCTCGGTAGCCTGTTCATTGCTGCTTTATGAAGTTCTAAAACAAAGGGAGCTGAAAGCAAAGTGAAACGTTGGGCCGGTATTCTGGCAATGACAGTTAGTATGGCAATGTTGGTCATTTTTTGGCTAGCCCGTCCTCTGTTTTCCCCAAACATTTATACAGGGGTAGCTGTTGCCAATATTGAAGTCGGCGGGAAAACCCGGGAAGAAGTAGCGCAACTACTTACCGTGTGGCAAAAAGACCAAAATACCAGGCCCATCTTATTATCATATGAGAATACAACCTTTCGAATTGAACCTGAGAATCTAGACTATAGCATTGACGTTGAAGCGACAACAGATGCCGTTTGGCAGTTTGGTCGTGAAGGATCTCTCTGGACTCGGTTAAAAAAAATTCGTAGTGCTGAAACTGAGGGCTGGTCTATCCCCCTCAAAATCAAGTATAATGAGAGTAAATTGGACAGTATAACAGAGCAACTGCGAGAAACAGTGAGCCGTCCTGCCCGCAACGCAACCGTAAGTCTTTGGTCCGGAGGGATTGTGCCGGAGAAAGAGGGTCGTGAACTTAACGTAACTGAGTTAAAGGAACTCATACTGCTTGCCCTTAATCGAACCGATACTACTATGATTCCACTTCCGGTAATTCCGGTATATCCCGAAATTACGGCAAGCGAACTTGCTGCAAATGGTATTAAAGACCTTGTAGCTATGTACACTACCCAGTTTAATGGGGATGATGTTAACCGGACTTTCAATGTAAAATTGTCAGCGCAGAAAATTACCGGTATATTACTATATCCCGGACAAGTTTTTTCGTATAATGACACGGTTGGTCCGCGGGAGAAATCGCGGGGCTTCAAAGAAGCCATGGAGATAATAAATGGCGAGTTTGTACCGGGCGTGGGCGGGGGTGTTTGTCAGGTCTCTTCAACCTTGTATAATGCAGTTTTGTTGGCCGGACTTGCTATTGTGGAACGAACCAATCACTCTAAACCGCTGTCATATGTACCGCTAGGCAGAGATGCCACTGTCGTGTATAATATACTGGATTTTAAATTTAAAAATAGCAGCCAAGCACCGGTTATGATTATGGCCGAGATCATCGATAATAAGCTTCATGTTGGGATATTTGGCCAGCGAGTGCTTGAAAAAAATATTGATATTATTACAACTGATCAGCAAATTATTCAACCAGCCATTATAAAAAAAGCGGACGATGTACTGGCACCTGGTCAAACTAAAGTGGAAAAGCCGGGAAAACCGGGGTATGAAGTGACGGTTGTTCGAATTATTCGTAACAACATAGGTGAAGAGCTAAAACGTGAAGTGGTTTCGCATGACAAATATGCTCCAGATAATACAGTAATACGATTTGGTTCGGAATCTAAAACAGTACAATCACAGAAGGATGCTATTTCATCAGCAAATGATTTTCGCTCGCACTTTCCCTAAAGCTACCTTGGAATTGCCAGGATGCTATAAGATTGGAGAATTTTTCTCGATGGATTTGCTAATTGTTGACGGCTATAATGTAATTAATGCTTGGCCTGAACTTATTGCTCTTAAAGACAATTTAGAATATGCACGTGACAAACTTGTGGAGATACTTAGTGAATATGGTGCATATAGAAGATTTAAGACAATAATAGTATTCGATGCCCACATGACAGCTGGAAAAATTATCAACCAAAGCCAAGTAGGTATGCTTGCGGTGATTTATACTAAAGAGGGCGAAACGGCGGACAGCTATATTGAAAAAATGGTATATGATCTTGCTCGCTCAAACAAGAGGATATTTGTTGTCACTTCTGACTGGGCTGAGCAAATGTTTGTTTTAGGGGCGGGAGCTTACCGAATATCGGCTCGCGAATTAAAAAACAACGTTGCTATTGCCAAAAAAGAAATCACAGATAGTCTTTCACACAAGGTGTTAGCGCGAGACCGCCATGAACTTGGCAGCCGCTTGAAAAAAGATATAGTACAACGTCTAGATGTCATGCGGCGTGATGGGCTTGACTAACTTTGTTCTAACAAGTATAATCTATATGATGGACGGCGATGCTGCGGCACTAAGCTCTTGGTGCATTTTTATTTTCTATAATCTGCAAATGCTGTTATAAAGAAAGTGGACGTAGTCTACTTGGCAGACAGCAAAAGAAAACTAGTGGGGGCGATGCGATGCGGGTAAATACTCAACGCGATCTGTATGGTTGTTTTGACAACTTGACTGATGAAGAAATAGTATTCGACGCCAAAGATAATGATAACACGGTCGCTCTGGAGTATTTGATTAACAAATATCGTAATTTTGTGCGGGCTAAAGCCAGATCGTATTTTTTAATCGGCGCTGAGCGTGAAGATATTATTCAAGAAGGAATGATTGGCTTATATAAGGCCATTCGGGACTTTCGTAATGACAAGCTCTCTTCGTTTAGGGCATTTGCAGAATTATGCGTAACACGACAGATTATAACTGCCATTAAGACAGCTACCAGGCAGAAACATATTCCCTTGAACTCATATGTTTCTCTAAATAAACCTATTTATGACGAAGATTCTGACCGCACACTACTTGATGTATTGTCTGGTTCTAAAGTGACCGATCCGGAAGAACTAGTGATTAGCCGTGAAGAATTTGTTGATATTGAAGAAAAAATGGGCGAGATATTGAGTGATCTTGAATGGAAGGTACTTATGTCTTACCTTGATGGCAAGTCCTATCAAGAAATTGCTGTTGAACTAGACCGCCATGTTAAGTCGATTGATAATGCTTTGCAACGGGTAAAACGCAAACTCGAACGGTATCTTGAAAATCGTGGCGACGATAGCGATATTCGTGGGGTGTATAAAGGTCTTACTGGTTTTAATAAAGAGTCGCAGGCAGAGTTAGCTGAATAAGTGCTACACTGAAACTAATGTACGAAATGACACCGCAGTGGTGTCATTTTTATATTTCCACGAAGGCCTTATAAGTTTGGAGCCTGAGTATGTTATCAGTAATACTTGCCGCAGACACTTCGATTAGCGTATACTAACAGCATAACCATAAAATTCTACTTAATACGAGCTACTTTGATGAGGTGATGAGATGACCAAGACAACCAAAGTAAAAAGTATTGCTGTGTTAACAGGCGGTGGTGATGCACCTGGACTTAATGCTGTTATTCGGGCTGTTGTCAGAGCAGGGCTTGGACATGGACTAAAAGTATGGGGAATAAAAAATGGTTTTGGCGGAATGGTTGAAAACCAGATTATTGAGATGACAAATGACATTGTTGCCGGTATCTTGCCGCGGGGTGGTACTATACTGGGAACTACCAACCGCGATAATCCTTTTGATTATCTTATTGAACAGGATGGCAAGAGTGTTCGCGTGGATATGTCCGGCAAGGCGCTTGAAAACTTGCGGCAAAAGGGCATTGATGCGCTTGTTGTCATTGGTGGCGATGGCAGTCTTAAGATTGCATCGGAGTTTTATCAACTGGGATTGCCGGTGGTGGCTGTTCCGAAAACCATTGATAATGATATACCTGGAACTGAGCGGACTTTCGGATTTGATACTGCTGTTGGCATAGCTACCGACGCGCTTGACCGGCTTCATACCACGGCCGAATCTCATCACAGAGTTATGGTGCTCGAAGTTATGGGGCGGTATGCAGGCTGGATTGCGCTTCATGCCGGGATGGCAGGAGGCGCTGACTGTATTTTAATTCCGGAGATACCTTTTAACTTGGACTCCATCATTGCTAAAATCAAAGACCGTCAGCAAAGCGGTCGTTTATTTAGCCTTATTGTTATTGCCGAAGGAGCTTATCCGCAAGGTGGCGAGATCTCGGTAGGGCGTATTGTGGAAGGCAGTCATGAGAAGATTCGTTTAGGCGGCGCCGGGGAAAAACTAGCTAGGCAGCTTGAAAATCTTATTGGAGTTGAATCCCGTTGTACAGTGCTTGGACATGTTCAACGTGGTGGAACGCCAACTGCTTTTGACCGGGTATTATCTACTCGTTATGGTGTGGCGGCTGTTGAATGTTTGCTTGAAGGAGCCTTTGGTAACATGGTAGCTCTGCGAAAAAATGAGATTATCCGTGTGCCGATTGTTGATATTGCCGGAATTGCCAATAATGTAACTGCTGAGGACGAGCTTTTAAAAGCTGGCCGCGCTATAGGTATATCTTTTGGGGATTAAACATAATTATGCGGTTATACTAAGCCTAAATATTGCGTAACAATATGCGTTGCATATTGCTATGCAGTGGAGGGCATTAATGGAAACCTTGGGAATTACCCTGTTTAGGGTAGTTGCAGGCATGGGCGCATTGCTTATCATTATGCTTGCCACCGGCCGGCGTCAGGTGAGTGAGTTTAGTTCCTTTGACTTTATTATTTCGATTACAATTGGTGCGGTGGCCGGTGCGTTAATTGTCGATCCGCGGATTGAACTGGTTAGTTCATTGATTGCACTGCTGGCTCTTGGCGGTATGCAACTTCTTTTTGGCTGGCTCAGTATTAAGGTTCGCCCGGTGAATCACAAATTGAACTTTACGCCGCTTATGCTAGTGAATAATGGCCAGATTATCAAGGAGAACTTACGCAAAGTACGTATGCCGGTTGAGACACTATTGCAGCTTTTGCGGGAAAAAGATGTATTTGACATTACTATTGTCGAGCTTGCGATTTTGGAACCGTATGGCAGGCTAAGTGTACTTAAAAAGGCCGAGCATCTACCATTAACGCCTCAGCAGGTCAACTTTAGTGTAACCCCCAATAGCGTTTTAGTACCGGTAATTTTAGAGGGTGAATTACAGGAGGCGGCTTTGGCTGAAATGGGACTTTCTAAAGCGCAAATAGAGGAATTCCGCCGCCAGCACCAAGATGGTATTCAAAATGTGTTTATTGCTTTTATGGATCAAAATAACCGATTACATATAGTAAATGAGGATGCTCGGGGATCAAGTGTATTCTTGCACTAGCCCCGGCTTTTTATTTTTTCATAAATGTGCAGGAATTCAGCCAAATATGGTAAAATAGTAATACTGTCCTATTGGAGGTTATCATGAAGAAGCAACGATTTAGCTTTTGTCCTAAATGTGGTGGCGAACTCAGCTATCGTCAGATGGGTGAACGTGAACGCCTGGTGTGCGGCAAATGTGCTCGTATTATGTATGAAAACCCGATTGTCGGTGTAGCCGCGATTATCCGCCAAAATGGCCAGATTCTCCTGGGGCGGAGGGCTGCTAATGCCAGTTATCCAGGATTGTGGTGCATACCTTGCGGCTATGTTGAATATGATGAGGATGTCAGGGATGCTGTTAAACGAGAGTTTTTGGAGGAAACCGGGCTAATTATTAAGACCGGCCAAGTGTATGCTGTGTTATCCAACTTTCACAATTCTGAGGTTCATACAATCGGCATATGGTTTGAGGCCGAGGTTGCTGGTGGTGCTATTTGTCCAGGTGATGATTTGGATCAAGTAGCCTACTTTGCACCTGATGATGTGCCACAATTAGCTTTTCCTACTGATGCTCAAGTGTTAAATATGTTACTGAAAGACCAACAAAAACTGAGGAAGTGACTCTATGAATGAAAACATTATTGCGGTAATTATTGGTATAGTAGAAGGACTAACTGAATTCTTACCTATTTCTTCAACCGGGCATATGATACTTGTCGGTTCATTGCTGGGATTTGAAGGCGAAAAGGCAAGTGTGTTTGAAGTATTTATTCAACTGGGGGCGATCTTGTCGGTATTTATTTTGTACCGCGACAAGTTTTTGGCAATGGTGAAACCGCGCGCCGTTAATATTTACGGTAATGGGCTAACGGCCATGCATGTCTTGGCTGGTATAGTACCAGTAATGGGAATTGCCTATTTACTGCACAAACCGATAAAAACCTATCTGTTTTCGCCTTATACTGTAATCATTGGTTTGATAGCTGGTGCAATTTTGATGCTAGTGGCTGAAAAAACAACGAATCGTCCAACAACGCGAAATGTTGACAGCATGACGATTAAACAGGCTTTTTGGGTGGGGTTATTTCAGGTTTTATCACTGTGGCCAGGCTTTTCGCGTTCAGGTTCAACGATTGCGGGTGGTTTGTTTCTGGGAATGAGCCGCACAGCAGCTGCTGAATTTTCCTTTATCATTGCTGTACCGCTGATGCTGGTAGCTTGTATTTATGATTTAATGAAGATATGGGACAAATTAAGTATGGCCGATTTTACCATGTTTGCGATTGGCTTTGGCGTAGCATTTGTTACGGCGTATGCTTCGATTGTCTGGTTTTTGCGCTTTCTTAATAACTCGACATTGGCTTCGTTTGCCTATTACCGCTTTATTGTCGCCGGAATATCGTATTACTATTTCTTCATACGGTAAATTGCTGCCAGAGCAGCTTGGATAAAGCGAACTTTGCTGCAGGTGGGGTGAGCTATCCGCCTGCAGCAGAACTCGTGCCAGATGACGGCTTTGTGCCGAATAAATCTCCAAATAAATGCAATAGTAAATTTGGTTAAAATTGGTCTTAAATTGAATTATAAAAGATGTTGACATAGCCTAGGGACTATTATATAATATGTTTTGTCACTGAAACGATGTGACGAAAAATGCTGGCGTAGCTCAATTGGTAGAGCAGCTGACTTGTAATCAGCAGGTTGTGGGTTCAATTCCTATCGCCAGCTCCATCTGGAGGGATTCCCGAGTGGCTAAAGGGAGCAGACTGTAAATCTGCCGTCTTTGACTTCGGTGGTTCGAATCCACCTCCCTCCACCATTCAACTTAACATCGCGGGGTGGAGCAGTTGGTAGCTCGTCGGGCTCATAACCCGAAGGCCACAGGTTCAAGTCCTGTCCCCGCAACCAAGTCATTTCCTTCGCTTAGAATTCGGTAACTCTGAATTTATAAAGCGAAGCTTTATAAAGAAACACCCCTCGTAATCTGCGACAAACTACTATCTGACACAAGGCCGCAAAACGGCTTAGGAATGTCCAGATGCTAGGCGGAACGAGGACGCGAAGTGCGGCGCACTGCTGTGCGTAAGCAAGCGCCCGGAGTGACAACAACGCAGATGGGCGTTCATAAGTCGTTTTGCGCTTGACGCTGGTGTAGCTCAGTTGGTAGAGCGTATCCTTGGTAAGGATAAGGTCACCGGTTCAACCCCGGTCACTAGCTCCATTTTAATACGGCGGCGTAGCTCAGCTGGCTAGAGCATTCGGTTCATACCCG
>JAEZVB010000060.1 GCA_023443285.1 Bacillota bacterium | reverse complement strand
CCGTTTTACTTCTTGGGTCTCCAACTCTAAACCTCCTTGGGAGTTTTTCGACTTACTTTAAAAACTCCATATCACGTTTAGAGTTATTATCCCATAACCAATTTTGAGTTTCTATCCACTGTCTTTTTAGACGCTTACGTAAGTCAAGAAAAAGAAAAGCCAACCAGCAAGATAAATCATGCTGGTTGGCATCTAATTTGTAAACAATATTTATAAAAAATTTTCATAGCGTAGTAATATATTGTCACTAACTCTGTTCTGCCGACGCTCACCGACCAAATCTAATTTACTCATTATCATTCCAATCAAATCGTAACTTAAGACCATAATCTTCATCTATTGTGCACATAGCGACACGATTTACCTCTATAGCTGGATAGAAATCTCGATTTTGACCACTAACTCCTCTTTTTTTGTATTCTTTTATAAGGTTTTCGGCATTATTCAGTAGAAAATTGTACATATCAAAAGTCTCTTCATAAGATTTTTTTGATAAAACCATACATTGCACATTTAAACAATGCAAATAATGTTTAAATGAATTTGGTTCCTTATAGTTTGTTGAGGAAGGAGTCGCACCTTTAAACAACATTTCCGAATAAATATTCTCAAAATCGCCTTGTGGTTTAAAAGAATCTAAAAAGTTTCTTTGCTTTGCGATGTCCAACAATGCTGCTTTATATTCACTCATAGCAGTGGGGTGATAATACCATGTACTTTTATGCTTAATATCATCGTCTTGGGGAGACTTAAATTTTGATGGTACAAACGAGCGCGTATTCATATAATTTCCGGATGCAATAGCGTCTACATGTGCTAAGGAATAAATTAACCCTTGATGATTTGAGTATCCAACAATAACAAGTTTTTGAGCTAATTTGAGACATGTTAGTAATTTTAACATTCCCATCATCCATAATGGATCTGATACTATATATTCGTTATTTGCAGGGTGTGCAACAATATAATAACCTTGCACCGGGAGCTTTTTTAATTGTTCTACAAGTTGTTCTATTATGCTTATATTCCGTATAGTTTCAGGATACAGGCATAGTGTTGCAAGTAAATCCTTATCTGTCTTTTCCTTGAAATAATTTGCGGAATCACTCAAGCATTTTATACCATATCCAATCTTAGTATCATTCATTTCAATCGAAGGAAGAATAATTCTACTACTTTGTATTTGCTCATTAATTTTAAATATTTCTCGGTTAATACTTTTACTGCATTCATTTTCACTTATAGAAACATTTTCCCCAGGCCAATAGTCATAGAGTTTAAGCTTTGAGTGTCCCTCTTTTGGATAAAACATTTGAGGATCAAATAATACACTTCCGCCCTCTAATTTTATTTTTTTTGCATAAGTTATAATTTTAGTCGGTGGTATGTTAACAGGGCTTAATATTACAGTACCTTTACCCCACATTTTAATTAATTCTATGCACATTTCTTGCATGCCATGTCCCATTTGAAGATATAAATCCATTTTTATCCCTCAATTTCCAATGAAGATTGTATCGCAAGTAAATATTTCATAGCCTGTTGCGCTGTGTCTGGTCTCTGTGATTGATTTTTAGCCATAAGCATATTGATAAACTGACTAAACATTCCTTTTGTATCGCCCCCAATATTTAAAGTAGGTGGCATCAAGGTCATTGTTCGCGACATTATATCATAGAGTCCACTTGCCTGTTCAACAAAAGGATTTTTACCAGAAAGCGCCTCATAAATAGTAACACCAATCTGAAATAAATCTGTCCTCACATCTTGATTTAATTTTATATTTGCAATTTGTTCATGAGGAGCATAGCCTGGTGTAAAAGGTCCATTAATTGCTGCCGTCTTTGTTAATGATAGTCCTCCTATAATTTTAGCCAAACCAAAATCTATTAAACGAATTTCTCCATTATTTAAAAGTATAATATTGTTAGGATTAATATCTCTATGAAGAATTTTAAGCTCTTCTAGTTCAATTTCAATCTCAATAAGATAAAATAAAATTTGATATGCTATTTTCAAGTCAAAAGTATTTCCTTTTGCTAACCAGTCTCTTAACGAATCTCCATGAATGTATTCCTCTATTATATAAAGTAAGGTTTCTCCATCTGTTTCATCTACTACATTTCCTGATTCAATAATTTTAGGAATATAACGTGATACAAGACCTTTCATGATTTCAATTTCTTGCATTACCCTTGGATCATTGGGGCAGTGAATTAACTTAAGAGCAACAGGTTCACTCCCGCCCTCAGCTCGAAAAACAGTTTTTTGACCACCTTTTTTAATTCGTTCTAATCGCGAATATCTCCCTTTTAACTCTTGAAGGTACATCTTTATTCCTCCATATGCAAATACCGCTGAACCCACTCATTAAATAATAAAGATAAATAGGAAACAGGGAATTTTCTTATTTCTCCATCAATACTTTTTTTCACTTTCCCATTAACCAATACAACGCCAATACCTTGTTCAATACATTTATCTATAATTACTGGAGTACACTTTTCTTTATTCAACAGTATACGGGATTCCGTAGAAAACCATATATTATTATTTGCTTGGCGAATTGCTTCTGACCATTTGTCAATCTTTGCCTCAATAGCAATAACTTTTTTTACACAACAATATTGCGATTTAGGTACCCGACAGATTTTTCTCCCAATTAATTTAATTAAACTTGCATTATGTAAGCGACTAATAGATTTTTCTATTTCAGATTCGCAATAACCTAATAGATTTCCAAGTTGGCTAATAGTTATTTCTTTAGCCTTTTCTATCTCAAAAAGGATTTTTAAGTCTGTGTTAGATAATTGTTTTCTGTTCTTATTCCATCTATATGCTGGTATTTCACAATATTCAACAATTACAATATCCGGATATCCCGTCTCAATTTGTGGCTCGATAAAAACTGCCAACTTCTTTTTTTTGTATCTCCGACATTGTTTTATAATATATTGAATATAGTAATTCACCATATCCATTTCGTCGCCTTTAGTACCTGTTCTGGCAATATAACCGATTTGGGGAATAGATCCATTGAATATAGTAATATTTTTAATAATAAGCACATCCCACTTATTGATGGTTAATCTATAAGTGTTTGCCAAAAACTTATAGAACTCCTGCCAAATTCACACAAAATCAGCATGAATCTTGACATTAGGCTAAGGACCCGCGAGTCAAAAAACGGTCTCGGCCCGCTTCAATGCCATCAGCTCTATTTCCATGTTTAATAATATTTGCCATATAAATGCAAAACTCCTGCCAAATTCATACAAATTTAGCAGGAGTTTCTCTTACAAATGTTATAAGACTAATTATCTGTATAAAACATCTATCCTTAATCCATTATTTCCCTGTCATACACAGTCCGATCAATCAACAACTTAAATGCTCGTTTCTGTTCATGGGGATTAAGATACAAGGGGACGGTTCTACTGTTTCCTCTAATAAAGAAGCAATAAGAACGTTCCCTGTAGCTTTAGTGTCAGCATTAGTCTACAATTTATGGATATAATAGCAATAGGCAACCACTGGTCTTATGTAGTTAGTTCCTTAGAAAACAAAAACAATATCAATATATTAAAATAGAGGTGAAGAACATGCATCATAACACTCACATTGTATGCCCCGTTTGCAGCGCTGACCATTTTACACTAAAATACCAAGCAACTTATGAATACTCCTATAGGATAGATGGGAATGCCCCTGGAGTTAATAACACCAACGATCTTCTTCCTTATATGTATGATAAACGGGAACAAAAGGACGCTAAGCAATATATAGAATGTAAGACCTGCGGAACCAACTATCCATGCTATTTTAATAAATGGACGGAAGGGATTACCTCCAACATGATACAAGAGGCTATTGCCTCAGCATATATGTCACAACAGTAACTCTTGAAAGAAATAACCTGCTTATTTGTCCACTGTCAAATTGTATTAATTTGGCAGCGGACTACTTTTTCCATCACCAATGATACGGTTCTCCCCGACTAATCTTAAGCAAACATGTTATCTTAATGTATATGGCACCACTGGCATGTCGGAAGTGGAACAAAAATTAGACCTTTGAATTTACTGGCTCCGCGGACATTACATTGTTCTAGTACATGCCACTAAAATTGCTCCATAACATGCCACAAGCTTTAGTTAGTATACATTAGTTAAGTTGTTGTTCAATAAAGGATACAAAGGGATACAAAGGGACGGTTCCTTTGTATCCCTTAGTTGTAAATCGGAATTGTAATTTCATTTTTTGAGTATTCTTTTTAAGTAGTCTACATCTAACAACAAATTCACTGTCTCAAAATTTCCTTTATAAAACACACCCCAGTTGTTGAAAACACAAGGCAATTCCTTTGCTTTTTGTAGCGTATCTACTTCAATTAAAGATACAGGAATATCATTTATTTCACAATACTGTTTTATCATCTCAATATTTTGATAGACATAGGGGCATTGCATATCATAATAAATTGTTAGCTCTTTGCTTTCAATTTTTTGAGTTTTAGCATTTTGTGCAAACTTTGGTGTTGTCTCGTCAAAAGAAAGTGCAAGCAATTCATATCCATTATCGGTAGTATCAACAACCTCAAAGCCGAACTTTTTCGCAAATGATTGGTCAGTAAGCCATGATTTTTGTTTTTTTGATCCGAGCATACAAATACCGGATTTACCCCTTTCTTTGGCATCAGCCAAACAATACTCCATTAGTAATTTCCCATACCCTTTACCTTTGTAACTACCAGAAACCCATAAACAATACATATAATAATAATTGTCACCAATAATGGGAACCCAAGCGGTTTCAAGAGGAGCATATTCAATAAAAACCGTAGCCCTTGCGTTTAACTTTCTAAAAACATGACCTTCATTTAGTCGGTCAGAAAGCCATTGTCGCTTTGCCTCAATACCCCGATGAACCTTTTTACTGCGGATAATGCAGCATAAATGCTCATTGACAAGGTTTTCTATTGTTAAGTTTATAAAATCAGCATTCAAATTTTCCATTCTACCACCTCACAATCGCTCCAAATTCCAGGTATCTTTACCAGTTATTCAACAACAGAAGATACGGCAGGACGGTTCTACTGTTTCCTGTGCGTTAGCTACTACATTTTAGGTGTCACGGGAGCGGGGCTGTTGACATTCTATTAATGCTTCTCTAACACTATAACTGGAATATGGGGTCAAGAAAATAAATTGTTGGCTTTTTCATATTTTATAATTCTTTTTTAAGATAAATCATATCCACAAGCTGCACGCCGCATTCGAAAATAAGGTGATCATAATTGTCCGTAAAGAAATTCTTGACCCGGTGAGATAGTATAAATCCGCAAGACATATAAAACGAAATAATGACAGGGCTCTCCCCAGTGCCAACAAACATAACTTGATATTTTCCTTTATAATAGTCAGAAATATAGTTTACAAGATACTTACCGTAACCTTGACCCTGATATTGTCTATAAGTGGCTATATTTTTTAGTTCGCAAATACCATTAGGTTCACATACTACCACACAGACACTCTTTAAGTCACCATCATATAGAGCAAACATATTCCCGTGGTCTAAGTACCTATCAATCATGTCTTCTTGTTCATCTGCCAATAATAGTAAATCAAGAAATTGTTTCTTGTCAATTTCAATCTTTATAATTTCCACTCTAACCTCACCTTTGTAATTTTTTTCCTATTTTTTTATTTTCCGGCTGAAACTACGAAACTCCTGCCAATTTCATACAAAATTTAGCAGGAGTTCTCTTTTAAAAAGTCAATCCTATTTCGTGCGCTTCACTTTACGGCAGAACCGGACGTGCCCTATTAAGGCATCCGGCTTTTCATAACAGCATTTACCGATAATTAGCCATAGATATTCAGGATACAAGGGCAGGATACAAGGGGACGGTTCGCCCTGTTTCCTAGGCTTTAGCTACTATATTAAAAGTGATCCCGGTTATTCTTGCTATTTGTCTAACTGATATCCCGCCATTTTCTTTAAGTTGCCTTAAACAATCGTCTCTTTTTTCTTTTTCCATTGTTAGTAATTCATTAGTTGCTAAATTACCCAACACTTGCTTCACAATTTGTTTTGCCTCTTCATCGGTTAATCTGCATTTTATTTTCAATTCAAGAATATCTTCTCTGTTCTCATCCATATACTCTACAAATAATTCTCTTGCCCTTTTAGGGTTTTGTGAGAATATCTCAAGAACAAATTTTATATCTGTTATGGTAGAATGCCCTATATATTCAGCATAACTGGTCCATGGGTACTTGCCCATGGAAGTTGTGATATTTGCTTTAATAGGATTTTGGTGTATGTATCGTATTACCGACAATAAATAGCTATCGTCTTCAATAACTTGACTTTTATATCTATCTTGGAATAAATGACCAGACCGCTTGTATTTCCAATTATACCAATAAACATAACTTACACCTATTCGTTTCATCAAGTTTTCCAACGGTTCATCATTTTCTTTGATAATAAGATGGACATGATTATCCATAAGGCAATATGCAAAAATGTTAAACCCGCATTTTTGTTTATAGTGCCTTATGGTATCAACAAATTTAATTCTATCTTCATCGTCTTCAAATATAGTTTGTCGGTTTATTCCTCTTAGCATTATGTGATATATTCCGCTATTACTTTTTTTACGGGCAGTTCTCGGCATTTTCCTCACCTAATTTAAAATTTTGTTTATATTATACCATGCATATTAGGGAAACATCAGAACCGTCCCTTTGTTTCCCTAGTTCTACTAATATTATTGCTTACAAAAATTTACCGCCACGCTTTTGCAGTATAAACCTAGTCTGACGTTTTTGTACCGCATTCAGCACAAAACTTGGCTCCAGTTGCAAGTTTACCTCCACATTTTGAACATACACTTTTCTTTTTCAGTTGAGCCCCACACTCTACGCAAAACTTGGCATTAGAGGAAAGTGGTGCCTCACATTCTGGGCAAGTGGCCCTAATAGTCTCGCGCCATTGCTGCTTATCAAGTTTTTTATCTTCTTCAGCCATAGCCGCATGTGCCCAAACTTCCTCAACCGACCGTTGTGCCTGCGCTGCAGACATCTCAACACCTAAGTCTGGTGCGCATTCTTTACAGAGGCCTTTTTGGTTATTCCAGCAGCCTTTGCGACAAACCCAGGCCATACAGCGCGGGCACTGAATGAAATCGGGCTTCAAATCTTGTATCGCCTCTGCAAACGCTTGGTCATGAGCCTTTTCCCAAGATGCTGACCTCACGTGCTCGCCAACATCTGCTGCTTGGCCAAAAACACCACCAAAGAGACTGCTAGCTGCATCCAATACGTTAGTAATCATACCTGTCACCGAAGCATTAAAGGGTGTACGATGCCCAGTACCACATCGATCGCAATAAAATTCAAACTGAAATCCCTTGTTTGTACTAAGATCATTGTAATTTCTTACAAAAATGATTTTCCCAGACATAAATTCTCCCCCCATTTTTATAAATTTACCGTGAATATTAAGCTGATTGTTGTAAGAAGTTAAGTCCCGCTACAAGGTGAAAGTTCTTTTGTATCCTCTGCTTATCCATCACATCAATGTGATTTCCAGGTCAACCCAGCCAATCTATTTTTATATACCATACTTATTTACCATAAAAATACAAAATCCTGCATCTCGTGCCTCGTTGCTTAACATTTAACGAAGCAAATTACGTTCCCCCTCGCTTCTTCCCCTATTCTCTACAACTAGACAGATACGTTCACCCACCTTCGGTTCTTAGAAAGTTAGGCAGAGGGACAAAGACCAGTTGTAATATGCCACACGGATGCAAAACAGGAATAGACCTTAAGCTTCAAATTTTCCATTCTACCACCTCACAATCGCTCCAAATTCCAGTTATTTTTACCAGTTATTCATCAATAGGATATAAGAAGACGTCAGATTGTGCGAAAACAGTCTGACGCCCCTTTATGTCCTACTATTTTATTTAAAGAACACTTTTGCGGATTGTATTTCCCTAGAGTTATGATCTACTATTTTCCTGGTAAAACTTGATAGCCTCAGACTCTGATACAGGCCGGCAAATAGCATAGCCTTGAAGAAAATCACAATGATATCTTTCCAAAAACTCTATTTGCTCTTTTTCTTCTACCCCTTCGGCAACTACCGACATCCCCATTGTGTGCGCCAAGGTAATAATTGTTTTGATAATTTCCCGTTGTTTACCTTCTATTAAAATGGTGTCAACAAAAGTTTTATCAATTTTTAATGTTGTTGTTGGCAAAGACTGAAGATATGTTAATGAAGAATACCCTGTGCCAAAGTCATCTAAAGCCAAGCGAATTCCCATAGTTTTTAATTCGTTTAGTCTGCTCACACTTTGACTATGCGACTCGATTAGAGCATTTTCAGTTATTTCTAATTCGATTTGGCTCGGTTTAACTCCAGTCTCATTAAGTATGCTACAAACCTTACAAACAAAATCTTCTGAATTTAATTGGAGCGGTGATATATTAACTGAGACAAAAATAGTAAGCCAGCCGTTATCGGCTAACTCCCTAGCAAACTTACACGCCTCCCTTAAAACCCAATCTCCAATTATGTGGATAAGACCCTTTTTCTCAGCTAGAGGAATAAATCTTGATGGAGGAATACTCCCATATTCATAGCTATTCCATCGCAGCAAGGCTTCAAATCCTATAACTTCATCCCGAGTTACAGTTACTTGTGGCTGGAAATTAAGTGAAAGTTCTCCGCGCTCAATGGAAAGACGAAGGCCATTTGTCAGCAGCATTTCTTCATATACAGTCTTGTGCATTTCCGCATCGTAAAAGCGCCAGCCATTTTTACCGGAGTTTTTAGTTGCATACATAGCGTTATCTGCGTTCTTAAATATTTCCTCTGCAGTCTGACCGTCAGCAGGATACATGGAAATACCGGCACTGGCAGAAATATGAAATGAATTGTCGTTTATTCTAACTTCCTGACTAATTGCCCAGATAATATTCTCGGCAATTCTATCTATAGCTGTTTTTTCGGTAATACCGGGCGCTATAACCATAAACTCGTCCCCGCCAATGCGGCCGACGATTGCGTTATTACTGATATTTTCAGCAATACGTTTTCCTGTTTCGGCAATAAGAATATCACCGTAGGAATGTCCCAGGGTGTCATTGACTGTTTTGAGATCATCCAAATCAATGAATAAAACAAAACCTGCTGACATCCCGCAGATAGCCAGCTCAAGCTCCTCCTGTAAACACTCATTTAAACGTGTTCGATTAGCAAGGCCTGTCAAGGCATCCGTATAAGCAAGGTGGTAAATTTCGTCGGTTTTCTTTCGTACGGCTTCCTCGGCTAGCTTTCGTTCGGTGATGTCCTGATTAGTTCCAAACCTGTGAATAGCTCTGCCGTGCTCGTCTCTGATCGTTCTGTGACGAGACACAATCCAGCGAACCTCACCATCCCGGCGGATAATACGATGTTCAACCTGATTCACATAATCAGGATGTCTTGAAGCATTTGCCTTCTCATGGCAGTCTTTCACTACTGCGGCATCATCCGGATGAACAAATTCCTTTATATAAACCTCAGGAGCCATTAGTTCCCCTTCTGTGGCTACATCCGTACCATAAATCGCATAAAAGCTATCATTAAACTTATACCGACGTATCCCTTCGATGTATTCCCAGGGAGCCAACCGTGCTAAATCAGCGGCCAGAGAAAATAGCTCTTCTTTACCACGGATATCATCCTCCATTGCTTTGCGCTCCGTGATATCCTGATTGGCACCATATAACTTGATAATGTTGCCGCCTTCATCCTTTGAAGCACTTATAATTGCTTTTATAATTCTCGTTTGACCATCCCGGCGGACAATGCGATGCTCCATCTCACCGATAAATGCTTGTTCACTAAATGAACTCATACTCTGAATCATTTCTTCAACCTTTGTGATATCTTCAGGCTGAACAAATTCGCGAAGATACCTCTCAGGGGACATAAATACCCCTTCCTTTGCTACGTCAGTTCCATAAATAGAATAAAATTCATTATTAAATTCAAAGACATCTTTCTCAAGATTAAAATTCCATGGCCCTAAGCGAGCTAAACTAGCGGCAAGTGATAGAATTTCGCTAGAATTTGGCAATCCATCGCCCACATTATTCTGCTCAATAATTTCACTTAGTTTTTCTTCGTGCGCCATGATACTGCCTCTTTCGTCTCATGATTACTTACGATATTAATTCAGCATCCATATTAACGGAATATTTCGATATATACATCTTTATCTAAATAACATTCTTCGACTCAAATCGAAAAAACACCTCCCCATATATTCTTACCGTTGCCAAAATTATTTCCGCGTGATACAGCGAGACGGCAGACCGTGTTTCCATTTGCATCGAACAGGCGGAGCAGCTTGTAAAAAATATGTATTTTTACTTATATTGGAAAGGATATTGTGGTAAAGCATCGAATATAGTCATTGTTCTTTAGGCCACTTTTAGTTACCTATAGGATAAATAATTTCAGGAGACGTTCTATGTCCCTTCTTCAACTATCTGTAGGCGGATCCATGATCGGGATCATTTCGACTCTGTTAGTATACGTGTATCTTTATGTTGTATATCGTGAGCGGCACGTTGGGGTCTGGGTAATGAGCTGGATTTGCTACTTTTTACGTATGGCGATTTTCAACTTGGAACTTTTACCCTGGAAAGAATCAATGCTGGCATACTTATTTTGCCAACTGATATACATTGCCTGTGGGTTAATGTTTATTTGGAGTACCTGTTTGTTTATAGGAAAACCAATGATACGTTATTGGTGGTACTTCGCTGCTATAACTCTTATATTGAGTACTGTATTTAGTTTAGCAAGATTACATTATTTGTTTACTATGGTTACAGGCGCCCTGTTTTTTGGGGGAGCTCTCTTATGGATAGGATTAACCTTCATACGCCATTTACATGCAAATCGAGTAGGACACTATATTGTCGGCACTGCCTTTATTCTGTGGGGGTTAATTACGATAATTCGTCCTTGTATCAACGAAATACCCGCGATACTTATCTGGTCTAATATTGGTACCGGTATTCTTCGGATAATTATTGCAGTGGGTATGTTGGTTGTATATTTTGAAAAGACCCGAGCGGAGTTAATAAATAAGGAAGCCCAATACCGGCTGTTGGCGGAAAACGCAATTGATGTAATTTACCGTTACAGAATTTTGCCAGAGACTAAATTCGAGTATGTAAGCCCTGCCGTACTTTCGGTTACAGGTTATACGCCTGCAGAGTTTTACGCTAATAATAAGCTGCTGCTTAATCTAATACATCCTAATGATTTACCGATATTTTCTGCTTGCATTGACACCCCTAGCCAGCAAAATGAATTGCCACTCACCTTGCGTCTAATCCGAAAAGATAAAAAAGTGATATGGCTTGAGCAAAAATGCGTTCCAGTATATGATAAATCAGGAAATTTCGTGGCGATAGAAGGCATTATTCGAGATGTCACCGCTCGTAAAGAACTGGAAGAGGTTATCTCCCGCGTTGAATGCATGAACATGGTTGGCGAAATGGCTGCCAATGTTGCTCATGAAATACGCAATCCAATGACTACCGTCCGTGGTTACCTGCAAATGCTAGGAAAGAAGCAAGCATTTCATATTTACAAAGAGCGCTTTGATTTGATGATTGAGGAATTAGATAGAGCCAACACTATTATCAGCGAATACCTGACGCTTGCCAAGGACAAGCGAGCCGACTTAAAAAGTTGTAATCTAAACGGAATCATAATGACATTGTCTCCTTTGATGCAAGCTCATGCTGCTGCCTCTAATGTACACATAGAATTGGACATGAATGAGATTCCGGATCTTTATCTGGACGAAAATGAGATTCGCCAATTGATACTGAACATAGTGCGTAACGGGGTTGAGGCTATGCCTTCAGGCGGTAACCTTATGATACGCACCCTTCTTAACCAGAGTTTAGTGACGTTATCTATACGTGACCAAGGTCATGGTATTCCTAAAGATGTCCGTGCCAAGTTGGGAACCCCCTTTTTAACCACCAAGGATACAGGGACAGGCTTGGGAATACCCATATGCTTTAGAATTGCTCACCGTCATAATGCTGTCATCGATGTTACTACAAGCACTAAAGGAACAACTTTTACTATTGATTTTAAATTGGCCAACTAAATATCAACATACCTTATCTCTTACCAAACAGAAAGCGCAATAACATGACTCGCTTTGTCAGAAGTTCAAAGTGTCAGGGAACCTAAGAACGTATACGGCTTGTACCGATGTCCTGAAGGACTTGGTACAAGCCAATTCTTTTCTTATTTCTATTGACACGCTCTATGTAATATATATAGAATATTATATTCGCATTTTTTTCTACAATGAAGTCTACCGGGTTGCAAAGCACGCGCCCACACGGAATGAGGAGCATTGATTATGGAAATCAGACATTTGGAGTGTTTTTTGGCGGTGGCTCGTTGTGGGAATTTCACAAAAGCAGCCGAGCAAATTCATATATCCCAACCGTCAATTAGTAAAATGATCAAAGAAATAGAAGCACAAATGAAAATTGAATTGTTCTATCGTGATACCAAGCATGTGGAACTGACCGATGCCGGCATTGTCTTTTTGGAGCAAGCACAGCAAATTGTTGCATTGTTTGATAACCTTACTACTAACATAGATGGTTTGCTTGCGCAAAAGTCAGGTAAAATTCGCATAGGGGTTCCGCCGATTACCAGTGTAACTATGTTCTCACAAGTGCTGGGGGTTTTTAAGAAAGAACACCCTAATATTGAATTACAGTTGTTTGAGTTTGGTTCAAAAACGATTGAAAAGAGCGTTCAAGAAGGTGAATTGGATATTGGTATAGTATCGACGCCGGTTACCAATGAAGAATTATATGAGATGTTTTGGCTTACACGTGATTCTCTGGAAGTGGTCATGCATCCCGAACATTCTTTAGCAGCCCATTCAACAGTTACTATGTCTAATTTGGCGGAAGAATCTTTTGTGTTGTACAGCAAAGATTTCCGACTGCATGACCAGATTATTGAGCGTTGCCACAGTGAAGGCTTTGACCCCAAAATCATGTTTGAAACTTCACAGTTAGAGTTTATGATTCAAATCGTCGCTGCCAATGTGGGAATTGTCCTTTTACCAACCCGCATTTGCCGTCAATTGGATAGCAGTCAGGTAGTCAGCAGGCCGTTGGCCGGAAAACCGATTTACTTACAATTTGGAGTTATATGGAAAAAGGGTCGCTATCTTCCGCATTCCGCCCGTCAGTGGATTCAGTTTGCCCGTACTTTTTCTGGTTTTAAAGATATGGATATTGATATTATTGCAACTATAGACTGAGGCTGCTCATGCAGTCTCTTTTTTCAATCTACCGGAATTTATAACAAAATTCTGCTGATAGTCGACTCATTCTCAATAAGAATAAGTCTATGCGTAACATATATTTCACTTGTACGAGCGGCGGCAGTACAATAAAACACAACACAAGACATTGTGCTTAATCAAGGGAGGTTAACTATATGAGCACTGCAACCACAACTGTAATGGATCCTATAAATACTCATGAGCAAACTGAAATAAAGAAATATGACGCTGATAACACCGCTAATGCGGAAAAAATTATTGTGCGTGATATTACCCGGGAAAAATGGTTCTGGGAAATTGCGGTTCCGTCTTAAGCAACCTATTTTCCATATTCTCTGGTAAAAGACTGCAGCGTACAAAGGGACGGAGGAACTGTGTTAATCTCAAGACAGTTCCTCCGTCCCCTTGCCAACCCTTGCCAATCTCCAGTACCGGCCATATTAGCACCAACCGCTGGTAATACACCGAAAAAACTGTTTTCTTTTTCTCAGCCCTTAGTTTTGCATTCAGATTCCTTTTTAAATTCTTCATAACCTACTTCTCGAATACGATTTAGATTACCGATTTTATCTGTCCTGAAAATAAACCCAAAAAATTTCCCTATCAGATTATTTAGCTTTCCACACTGTTTAAGTTCGGTAAATTGCTGGCAATCAGCACAACTAGCATATCGACGTTCTTCTGCGCAGTGTTTTATCTTGCATTTTGAATTCATCGGCTTTCCACCAAAACATCCAAGACATTTCCCTTTTATGTACATTCCGCATTTTGTACAAACTAAACCGCAGTTCGCGATAATTACAGACTCAGACATAACAGTTCAACCCTTTCAAAATTTATCCAAACACGCTTTTGGGATACGTCTCTGATTTCCCTAAAAGCCTTTTTTTTAATATTTGCTATACAACACAAAAATCCTGCCAATTTGATACTTTCCTGGAAATGCTTGCTTTTTTGACCCGTCTTTTTGTTAACTTCTCCCATATTTCGTTCGATACTGTATATAGATATAAATATCATGATGAGTACGGTTACAGGAGAGTGAATGGTATGCCAATAGACCAAATGGGCTTGAAAAACTTACTAGCTATTGTCAACCCCAAAAGTAATTTAACTGCGTTAAGAGAATATCGTGAACGGTTACAAAAAAAATTTGAGCAAGAAACATATAACAAGCCTACAGAGATGATAGCAAACCACAACAGTAGTAATACGAATACTGATACTAAGCAGGTTATCCTAGAACTACAAGCAGTTGATAAGCAGATACAGCAATCCGTGTATGAAGAAGAAACTCGGAAACTCGAGCTAGAAAGATTAAAAAGGGAAGAGGCCACGGCCAAAAGCGCACGTGAACGTGAAAAAGCGCTGGCTAAGCATGAACGTGCTCTTAATAATGCCAGTATGAACAAACTATATTCGGCTATTTCTAACAACTCTCAGGCCCAGACTATGGCTGGGTCAGGAATGACTTTTTCCTTTTGCCCATCAGCTTCGGAAGCAAACAACAATGCTCACCCGCAATATAGTTTAGAAGGAAAAGTCAAAGCAATAGATCGCGACCTTAAAGAATCTACTGAGTATGGTATAGCGGCAGCCGAAGTCGCCCGCCGTCGGAAAACTAACCAGTTGAAAGCCGATATCGAAGAGGCTTCCTGTAAAAATGCTAAAAAAGCAAAGAAAAAAAACGTGAATATTACTATATGACATATATAAAGCCTGCCCTAAGCAGGCAGGCCTATATGCTATTACTTTACGAATTAAGTATTCGATACGCAGTTTCGTTATGCACATCGGTGATAAATGGAATTTTGGTTTCTTTTTCGGTTTCCCGGTTGCCGGAATAAATGTCGTTTCTCGTAATCTCAGGAGTAGAAAATTTGCGCGTACCAGCCATCAATTGTTGCAACCCGGCATTTAGCTTGTCAGCACAAGTCCACATGGCAATAGCGCCATAAGGAATGTTCTTCATTTCATCTTTGCCGACCACTTTTTGTACATCCTGATAGCCTGCAAAGATTTCCTGCGGTGATGATCCATATCCTTTTAAGCTTGACGGTAAAGTCTCCCAGTTGCCCTGTACACTTTCTTTCCTTTCAGGATGCAGAGCGCCTTCGATGTTAGAACCCAAGAAACCGGGAATCATCATAGCTCTGCCCATACAAATCAATTTAACAAACGGAGCGCCCAGAGCCAGGGCTTTAAACATATGATCCTCTCTGGCAAGTCCGCCGCCAAAGGCCAAATCAACCACCTTGTTTCCTTTGCCAGCAAGCACGGTAGCATATTCGTAGGCTTTGCTATGGAGTAATATGGAAGGCACACCCCAGGCCTCCATCATGTTCCAGGGACTCATGCCTGTGCCGCCGCCCGAGCCGTCAATTGTCAACAAATCCAGTTTGGCATCAGTAGCGTATTTAATTGCCATTGCCAGCGCCTCCATGCCATAAGAGCCGGTTTTCAAGGAAATCCGTTTATAGCCGAGGTCACGCAAATATTGAATGCTATTCATAAAATTCTCTCTAACCTGGTCAGCTGAATTCAGATTAGTGTATCCTAAGCGACTGTGGCGGGCAAATGACTTGACTGCACCATATTTATAGGCTTCCTGAACCTCCGGCAAAGTCGGATCAGGATCAACAATATAGCCTCTGTCTTTTAAGAAAGTGGCATATTCCAAGTCTTTAACTTGAATTTCTCCGCCAATATCCTTGGCACCTTGCCCCCATTTCAGTTCTAGAACAACTTTGTCGCCATATTTTTCAATTATGTATTCAGCAACACCATTGCGAGTATCTTCGACATTCATTTGCACAATAATTGCGCCGTAGCCATCATAATAGCGCAAATAACAGTCAATCCGCCTGTCAAGTTCAGGTGCTTCGGTGATCTTACCCTTAACGATAACTGAAGCTTTATCCACGCCAACAACATTTTCGCCAATCACAATGGGAATGCCCACAAGGGCTGCACCAATGGCAAAAGACTCCCAATATTTTGCGGCAATAAAGGTTGATCCCAGAGCGCCTGTCATCAGCGGCATTTTACATTTGGTTTTTACCGTATTGCCAAATTCACATTCAGTGCTGGCATTGGGGAAAATACAGTCGTCCTGCGAATTTGACAAACCATTTACCATACCTTGCGCTCCATAATTATATCCCTGAATACGCAGTGAATTGTACGACACCCCCACATGGGTAGTATTGCCGCTGCCTGCCGTTATTGACCCAAAATCACGGGGATATAATAACTTTCTGCCCTGAATGCTTGACAACCAAGTTTCGCATTTGCCATGGCAATCAGCTCTGCATAAAGTGCACAAACCAGATTCAGCTGGGTTACCCCTATTTACTGTCCCTAACACATCGTTGTTTTTTTCCATAAACACACTCCTTTTCCCTAAAAACTGTAATTAATGTATACTATACAAGGACTTTAGCCCTTTGTCTACACACTACGCGAATGTTTTTTGTATACTTTACCTAAATTATTATCCCCGCCAGCGAGTGCGATAGCGATATATTTTTGCATAAAACCATTGATTATTGTATTTTTATTCGTTTTTTTGTAAACTTATGTCGAAATAGTAGGCTTTTAGCCATACAGGCAACAAAAAGCGACCGCCCCTATTGAGCAGCCGCTGCACTGAATTTTATTTATTTGATTTTATATATGTTACACTTCTCACTTAGAAATACCCAAGGCCTTCTGCACAGCCTCAATCATACTATTTTTAAAAAACGTCAAATCTCCTGTTTCAATTTCAATCGGCACCTGCGTATGTTCAAAAAACTCCAGTATGTCCTCATCCGTATATTCGCAAATGCCAGTATCAACAAGTACGATATTATCATAAAAGGCAAAAGCCTGTCTCATACCAACTTCATCTACGCCCCAGCCCGGATCAAAAAATTCACGCCATTTCACCAACCAGCTGGGTGTCATATAGAAAGTCTTGGGATTCCTTGCCGATCCATCTGGCAGCAGCTCTCCCAGGAAAATTTCCCAACAGCTTGAACCCCGCAACCTAACCAAATCATAGCCACACAGAAATTCGTGAAACATCGGATGACATTTCTCGCCAAACATAAAAATCACTTTATCCGCCTGCACCTCATCTAAGGCCTGCACTACTTTTTCCTGTAATTTTTTCAAATCCACATGCACACGCAGCGGCAAATACACTACAGAAAACTCACAATCAAAGAGTTTTTCCTGCTCAAATTCTGCGATAACCTTTTCCAGTTCCAATTGAAAAATTCCACAGCCGAGAAAACATATTTTCACTTTAACCCTAACCTCCTGCCTATTGACTTGCCTGCCGCCAGGTAAGACTCGCTGGGAGTTCCGCCGAGTCAGTTATGTAGATACTATCTTACTTTGTGATATTTCCCACAAAACAACAAAACTCCTGCCTAATTTCATATAAATCTTATTACTTTAATAAACATGGCACTAATATCATTATCACCCACCCACTACATTGTAGAAGCAGAAGCCATCTCTCATACAAGATTTCCTACAAGCTGCTAGTTTGTGGTATTATATATACATTACTTATTTTAAATCGGAGTCTATATTTTGACGAACTTGTTCATGATAATATAGATAAAATAATTGAAACTAGGAAGGGATTAGGATGAAGATCGGTTTTTTCGACTCTGGTATTGGTGGCTTAACGGTTCTTGGCCACGCATTAAAAATACTACCGTTTGCTGATTACACTTACTATGCTGATATTGAGCATTTACCTTATGGAGAAAAGACGAAAAGCGAAGTAAAACACTACGTCCAAAAGGGTATGGATTATATGGCTAACATCAAAGTAGATGCCGTCGTGATCGCTTGTAATACGGCAACAAGTGTTGCTGCCCGGGAATTGCGAAAGAATTATAGTTTCCCGATCATTGGCATGGAGCCTGCTGTAAAACCAGCTTTTGCTTATTGTAAAGAAAGAGGTAAAAAGGTATTGGTTTTGGCAACCAGCCTTACTTTACGAGAGGAAAAGTTTCAGCAATTAATTCATAGACTTGATGCGACAGAAATGGTTGATACGATGGCGTTAGGCGGATTGGTAAAGTATGCCGAACAGTTTGAGTTTGACACCTCAGATGTATATCAGTATTTGCAAGAGAAATTTGCACCGTTGGTGATACCGGATTATGGTGCTGTTGTTCTTGGCTGTACACATTTTCCACTTTTCAGTAAGGTTTTGCAACAATCGTTTACAAAGGAAACTGTTTTTTTCGACGGAAGTGTTGGAACCATAAATCACTTGGCAGAAATATTAAAGCAAAAGGGAATAGCTCCTAGTGTAGATGATAAAATTAAATTTGTAATTACAGATGGCAAACTCCCACCCAGTGATGTTGATTATAAAAAAATATTACAAACTTATTTGCATAGCATATAAACAATTGACAACTGGAGCGCCCTTTTGTTTCTTTAGATTTAAGAAACAAAAGGGCGTATGGCTGACGAAAACTTTTGGGAGGATCGTGCCCATGGAAGCACAGATTAATAGAACCCGAAGAATCGTATGTGAACAACGAGTATGGTCCCGAAAGCCGCTTGAACATATACATGATCACGCCCAGCTTATCCTCCCTGTTAAAGGAGCACTGGAAATCTTTGTGGAAGAGTCATTTGATTCCATAATACGTGATGAAGTAGTGTTTGTTCCACCTCGATCAATTCATACCTTCTGTTCGCGAGATGATGGCGAATTCATCGTATTTGATATCATGGAAGGTTGGCATAGCCAATGGAAAACCCTTAAAGGATTTACCTATAAAATTGACAACCGTTGGGATGCGTTTAGAACACTAGTTGGGCATGAACTTAAGTCTGAATCTTGTTATTTGCCACATCTCGAAAAATTTGGCGACTATGCGTTACACTTACTTAATTTAGATCAACCTTCTTCTATACGTTATATCAGAGAAAACTTGGATACTCCTATAAATATTCCGTTGCTTGCTGAAATGGAGCATTTCAGCGTTGGGCACTATTATAAATGGTTTGCTCGAGTTACGGGAACAACACCGATTGAGTATATACGAAGACTTCGTATTGAACGGGCAAAGAATTTATTGGAAACCAGTGAGTTGCCTATTCGGCACATTGCTTGGGAAGTAGGATATGCCAATCAAACAACCTTGAGTCGATTATTTTCTGAAGAGGTAGGAATATCCCCTGCCACCTACAGGAGAAAAATGCGAGAATTGGTTAAAAAATAGGCACAATCGTATATCTTTGAATATCTTTACTCTGCTACACTTGTAGTAGAGCTTTTGTTTTAGTAAACGTATTCATTGCGTACCGTTTTCGAATCTGTAAGTAATTATGAATGAACAAGGAGGCCTTTTACGAAAATTCGCAGTGTATCGCAGATAACTTGTTGCAGCAAACCACATTCTTCCTTTACCGGAATGCTTTGTGTTTTTTCTGCAGGCATGCTTTGGGGGACAACAGGAACTATTCAGGGGTTATTGCCAACTATTCTGGAGCCAACTGTAGTAGCAACATTTAGGGTAATAATTGGCGCTATATCCTTATGGATGATTTGCATCGTCACAAAAATATCCTTTGACGCCGTTTTTGAATTGCCACTATGGCGTATTTTGGGGACTGGTATTGCCATTGCAAGCTATAATCTTTTCTTTTTTTCTGGTGTGGCTTACGCCGGTGTAGGCGTTGGTACAGCCATTACTCTGGGCAGCGGCCCTTTCTGGGTTTTGGTTTTTGAGATTCTATTTACTGCTCAGCGACCTTCGGCCCAAGGTATTTTGGGGCAGCTAACAGCTATTGTAGGTTTAGTAATTCTAGTGGGTGGAAATACCCACGGCCAAGAGGCTTACAGGGGGTATGGATTAGCGCTATTAGCTGGCATGGCTTACGGGGCGTATGTTTATCTTACTAGAGGATTTAGGGTAGAGATTAATTCTGCTCTAATAGCAGCAGCCACATTCAGTGTTTCGAGTATCCTGCTTTTTCCAAGCCTTATTTTATTACCTCCAGTCTGGATAGACTTTCGCAGTACCGCCCTTCTGCTATTCTTAGGGCTGGTATCTACAGGAGTCGCATTCTTATTGTTTACTTTTGGGCTAAAGAGAATGGCAGCGTCTACTGCAGTAACACTGGCATTGGCTGAGCCACTTACTGCTTGGTTTTTGGCTACGGTTGTACTTAATGAACCAGTAACTATTTCAAAATTAATCGGAGTAGGTATGCTGGTGTGTGGAATACGAATTGTTGCCGGTGAGCTTAAGTCATCTTCTTAGCCGTATACTCAATGCAATCAGTGTGGAAAGACCGGAATGTGACAGGGTGCTTTCTTTTAAAATCGGTAATTTTACCTAATGAGCGGAGGAAATTTAATGAAAATAAAATCATTAAAACTAGTTTGTTTTTCACCTACTGGGACAACAAAGGCGATTATTCAAGGTGTTGCGCGTGGAATTAATCAATGCACTGTGGAGTTAATTGATATTACTAAACCCAATGCGAGGAAACAACAATTACAGATATCGGAAAATGAATTACTTATTGTTGCCGTGCCAGTTTATATGGGAAGAGTGCCGGCACTGTTAACTGAATGGCTGCATTCGATTAAAGCGCATAATACGCCGGCTGTATGCATTGTCGTTTATGGCAATCGTGCATATGACGATGCACTGCTTGAGCTTAAAGATATTTTGAAAAAATGTGGATGTATCCCGATCGCCGGTGCGGCATATGTTGGCGAACATTCCTTTTCCAGTTCCGAAATCCCAACCGCCGAAGGTCGTCCAGATGCAAGCGACTTACATCATGCAGAATTATTGGGAAGTAAAATAAATGAAAAGCTACTATCTGTTTCATCAATCGAACAGTTTTCTGCTATAAATATACCTGGCAACTATCCCTATGGAGGAATTACGGAGCTATGGAGTGTTGATTTTATTGCAGTTAGTAATGAGTGTAAACAATGTGGAATTTGTGCAGAAGGGTGTCCTGTCGGTGCTATCGATTCAGAAAATAGTAGTTTGATTGATCTGAAAAAATGCATCACGTGTTGCGCCTGCATCAAGAACTGTCCCCAAAATGCCAGAACGATGAAAACCGGGCTTGTCCAAGATGCTGCCATTAGACTAAACAAACTGTATAAAGAGCGCAAGGAACCAATCTTCTTTCTTTAAAATCTCCTCTCATAGTCAGCCGGGTTCTTAAATAAACTTAACAAGGGAAGTGTCTCAAACCGATAAACGTTTTAATGATTATCAGTTTGGACACTTCCCCTTCTATTTAGCATCAGAAAAACTTATTTTTTAAAATAAGCAATTGCTTTATCGCGCACTTGAGGTAGCTCTATATATAAATTTTTACCTGGGCAAAGAGTTGTATTTAAATCACAATGACCAAGCAAGTTGTTATCATCTGGATAAATATTATAGATGTGGCTCAAAGCTCCCACTAGCATAGCTGTTCTTTCAAGCTGAATATCCGTAGGCATACTGTCTTCAAAGTTACCATCCAACACAATACCAACAGAGGATTCATTATGCTTAGAGGTATGAGCGCCTACCGTATCTCGTGGGCGTCCCCGTTCAATCGTGCCATTTTTATGAATTACATAGTGATAGCCAATACCTGACCAACCATTTTTTAAATGCAATTGATGAATCTGTGCTGCCGATTTCTCTAGAACATCCATTCCAACATGATGGATAACAATTAAATCTGTTGAAGCCCGTGTTGCAAGAGGCCCAAATGCCAAGTTGGTCTCTAGAATTTCCAAATTTCTTTCTTTAATTGCTTTAGGGCTACTAAAGCTGCCAACGTCAATCTTCAGCCGATACATTCCAGCATAAAGTACAGACGGAATAAGTGCATAGCGCATTTCCGATACTATGTTTTTGTTCTTAACAATAAGCCTAACCAAACAATCTTGCGGGTTGACAGCTCTCACTTCAACCCTCTTAATATATGGATTAGTGTAATTGATTTGTCCGGCTACATCACCAACTTGACATTGTTTTATTAAAAACAGAAATTCATTGGAGGTTTGGCTTGGGATGATCTCAGGGGCACTCGAAATCGCCAATTCTAACCAGAAGTAATTTTGATGAGAATTGATTAAGTTTTCAAGGCCACTTCGGATATGGATTAGCTTAGTCGATTGTTCCTTGGCTATTGCGCTGTATACGTCCAGAAAGTTTTGCCCAAGTAAAATTGTCGAGCAGGCTCCAAATGTTCTTTGTAAAAATTCTCTACGATTCATGTATTACCACCAAAGTTTATTTTGATTTTAACTTCGATGCTAACTACCAATATCCCTGTCTCGTACACTAGGTAATTTACTCCATCATTTTTCCATTTACCAAGTAGTAGTTCAAAAGTATTTCAAGCCCTTTAATTTTTGCGGCGGCGCCTTCCACATAAGATTCAATATATGTATTGCCCTCCTCATTCAATCCAGTCATGTTATATGTAATATATATGGTTGACGTATTGTCTGCGTTCCCTTTTACTTCTAAATCCCATTTTAATGTAGCCTTGTCACCATACACTTTTACAAACTGGATCACATTGGGAACTTCATAACGACTAACTACCCAGGTGACTCTTCCCTCATCAACGAAATTAGTGAGAAATACGCAGCCTTCTTCCGCCACTCCTGAAT